>NZ_BAAAKJ010000078.1:0-8837 GCF_039527695.1 Kitasatospora putterlickiae | reverse complement strand
CGGGTGCCGTCGAGGGCGATCCCGCCGCCGGGGGAGCGCAGGCCGAGCGGGGTGAGGTGGCCGACCTCGGGGCGGAACCCGGTGGCCCAGACGATCGCGTCGACGGCCAGCTCCTCGTCGCCCCAGGCGACCCCGCGCTCGGTGAGGCGGTCGAACATCGGGCGGCGGTGCAGCGCGCCCAGCTCCTCGGCGCGCCGGTAGGCGACCGACGGGCCGAGCCCGGTCACGCTCACCACGCTGCGCACCGGCAGCCCCTGCCGGACCCGCTCCTCGACCTTGGCGACCACCGCCCGCCCGTACTCGGGGGTGAACGGCCCCTCGTGGTAGACGGGCGGAGTGCGGGTGACCCAGACGGTCTCACCGACCGCCGCGACCTCCGACAGCACCTGGATCGCCGACGCCCCGCCGCCGACCACCAGCACCCGCCGGCCCGCGAACTCCTCCGGGCCCCGGTAGTCGGCGTAGTGCAGCTGGCGCCCGGTGAAGTGGCCGGGGTAGTGGGGCAGGAAGGGGCGGGTCCAGGTGCCGGTGGCGTTGATCAGTGCCCGGGTGGACCAGGTGCCGGAGTCGGTCTCGACCAGCAGGCGGGCGTCCGGCCGGGCGGACTCGGAGCGCACCGCCAGCACCTTGACGGGGCGCACGACGGGGAGCGCGTGCTGGGCCTCGTACGCCGCGAAGTACCCCGGGACGACCTCGCGCGCGGGGGCGTTCGGGTCGGGTTCGGGGAGTTCGACGTCGGGCAGGTCGTGGAAGCCGTGCACGGTGGCCATCCGCAGGGACGGCGAGCGGTGCGCCCAGGCGCCGCCAGGGGCGCGGTCGGCGTCGAGGACGACGAAGCCGCCGTCGGTGTCCGCCCCGCCGGTGGCCGCGCTGTGCGGCGCGAAGCCGCGTCGGCGCAGGTGGTAGGCGGCGGACAGGCCCGCCTGGCCCGCGCCGATCACCAGGACGTCGACCCGGCGGCCCGTGTCCGACGGGGCCTCGTGGTCCGGGCGGTCCGACGGATCCGGGTGGGTGGTTGCACCGTAAACAGTCACGCCGGTGAAACATCACCGGGGCGGGGCTGTGTTCCCGGAACCGCGACCGCCGCTCCAGGAGCACAACCCGTTCGAACCGTCCGAGCCGGACCGGCGTCAGGCCGTCGCCGGGGAGATCACCACCGCCGTGCCGTAGGCGCAGACCTCGGTACCGACGTCCGCCGCCGCCGCGACGTCGAACCGGAACATCAGCACCGCGTTCCCGCCGCGCGCCTTGGTCTGCTCGACCAGTCGCTCCATCGCCTCGTTGCGGCTCTCCACCAGGGTCTTCGTCAGACCGCGCAGTTCACCGCCGACCAGCGACTTCAGCGAGGCGCCGATCTGGCTGCCGATGTGCCGGCTGCGCACGGTCAGGCCGAAGACCTCGCCGATCACGTGGTCGACCCGGTAGCCGGGAATGTCGTTGGTGGTCACTACCAGGACCTGGGCGTCGGGGCGCTGCCCGCCGCCGTACTCGTCGATGTTCGTCATGGGCCCATCCTGCCGGGAAATTCGGACGTCATCGAACAGAGACGCGCGGGGCGTGCGCGGGAACGCGCGGGGTGGTAACGGCGAGAACGCGTAGGGTAGCCGGAACAGACCGGTGATCGGCGAGCGGAAAAGCCGTACCGTAGCCCCATGGGCGAGCGAAGCGATCATCCACAGGGGCCGGGCGCGGCGGAGGACTCCGGCGCGCAGGAGATCGAGGCGACGGTGGTCCTGGGCCTGCGGATCACGAACTGGCCGGCGCTGCGCGCGGCGGCCATCGCGGCGGTGGAGGAACTGGACTTCGAGGGCATCGATCCGGCCGGGCAGCGCCGCGAGCTGCTGCGCGAAGTGGCCGAGGACGCCAACGCGGCGCTCGGCGCGCTGCTCCACCCGGACCGGCTGGTGGCGGCCATCCCGGGGGTCGAGGCGATCGGCGGCACGCTGGAGATCAGCGTCACCGAGGACTTCGCTCCCGACTTCGCCGAGCTGTTCCCGCTGGACGGCGACGAGGAGGAGGGCGGCGGCGCGGCCGGCGACTGGACGCTCACCCCGCGCACCGCCTGTCTGCTGCACGCCCAGCTGCTCGGGCTGGCCGACGCCGCCTACGACGACCTCGACGAGCACGAGGACGAGCCGGTCGCCGACGGCGAGGAGGCCGACTGGACCGTCTTCGGGCGGCTGCCGCAGCGCACCTGGCGGCTGCACCGGGGCTGGCGCCGCGCGATGGCCCGCACCTTCGACGACCTGGCCGACGACCTCGCGCTCGGCGAGTGGCCGCTGCCGCGCTGCCTGGCGGAGGAGATCGCGCTGCGGATGGCGCTGGTCGACGCCCGGGCGCTGCTCGGCGCGCAGCCCGAGTCGGTCGCCGACATGATGGGCGACCTGCCGGCGGACCTGTACGACTACGACTGGGACGGCTGCCACGACGAGCTGTTCGGCGTCTACGGGCCGGACGACGGCGATCCGGAGCTGACCGCGGAGCAGCGCGCCGAGCTGCTGCTGACCGCCACCCACCCGGAGGGCTGGTTCCTGACCTACGACGACGCGGAGGAGCGGGACCCGCAGCGCGGCTACCGCCGCTGAGCGGCGGCGCGGGGGCTGGCATGCTGGACGGGTGACTTCTCCGTTCGACGCCCCCGCCTCCGCCCCCGCCTCCGTGCCCGCCTCCGACCCGGCGCCCGAGGACCGTGACGCCCGGCCGCAGTACGTGCTGCCGCTGGTGGTCCGGCTGGAACGCGCCACGCCGCCCGGGCGGACCGACGCGCTGGAGACCTCGGCGCGCGCGGTGCTCACGCTGCTGGCGGACCCCCGGGTCACCGAGGCCGAGGGGGAGTGGGCCGAGCGGGTCGCGGCCTGGGAGGACGCGCGGATCCGCAAGGTGGTCCGGCGGGCGCGCGGCGGTGAGTGGCGCCGGGCCGGTGAGCTGCCCGGCATCACGGTGACCGGCCGGGAGGCCGAGGTGCGGGTCTTCCCGCCGGTCCCGCTGGACGGCTGGCCCAAGGAGCTGGCGAAGCTCCAGGTGTCGGGCACCGACCTGGAGGAGAACGGCCCCCTCGACGCCCCCGAGCCCGGCGTGCCGGTGCTCTGGCTCAACCCGGACCTGGAGATGAGCGCCGGCAAGACCATGGCGCAGACCGGCCACGCCGCCCAGCTCGCCTGGTGGCGCCTGGGCGAGGCGCACCGCAAGGAGTGGGCGGCCGGCGGCTTCCCCCTCGCCGTCCGCACCGCCACCCCGGAGACCTGGGCGGACCTGGTGACCAGCGGCCTGCCCCTGGTCCAGGACGCGGGCTTCACGGAGATCGCCCCGGGCAGCTGCACGGTGGTCGCGGACCACCCGGCGCTGCGCGGCTGACAGCTGACAGATAACAGATTTCAGAATCTGTTATCTGTCAGCTGAAATCTGTCAGTTGTCAGTTGTCAGTTTTCGTCCAGCACCGGAACCAGGCCGTCCCCGGCCAGGTAGGTGCCGCCGGTCCCCGATACGCGAATGCGCGTCACCAGCGTGGGTGGCACCGGGGTCACGGCGGTGATCGTCCGTACGCGGGAGTAGGGGGTCGCCTTCCCCCGCGTCCCGAGGCGATCGGCCTTTCTGGGCAGTCTGGAGACGCGATCGGTCCGGTAGGCCGTGAAGACGATCCGGTACCGCGAGCCGACGACCCGCCCGTTCAGGGGCGCGTCGCCGATGCTGACGCGCGGGTAGAGACCGAGCGTGCGGATCAGCTCGGTCGTATCCCGGGCGAGCCGTTCCGACGTGAAGCAGACCTCCACGCGGTTGGTGCCGGATTCGATGTATCCGTCACTGTCGACGATTCCCTGGAGAACTCCGCGGCGCTGTTCCTCCGCGGACCGGAACACCTTGGCGGGGATGTGCTTGTTCTGGAGCACCCCCAACTCCCGGAGGCCTTCCAGGCCGCTCGCCCGCCACCCGAGATCAAAGCGGATGCGGAAGGTCCGCCCATGTGTCCGCGCGCGTGAGACAACGCGCGCGCCCAGCGTCTCGCATTGCTGTTCAAGAGACGGCAGGTCGTCATCCGCAATGGTGATGCGAGGACCGTCGGAGTCCCCGTCTCCGAGCCAGTAGCCGAGGAGGTAAGGGGGAATCGGAAGAGGAACCGCGGGCAGGTCGAGCGTCGGTGTCGCCCTCGTGCGCCAGCGTGCCACGTCGCCCTTGGTCGCCTTCGTCCTCCCCGTGGTGAGCGGCCGCCGGTGGGTGACGCCCGCCTGCGCGAGCTGTTCGGAGGAGGCCGCCGTGTCGCGGTAGGTCCCGTTGTACTCGCGGACCGGCCAGCGATGGTCCGCGCTGGCCGTGATTCTGGTTCCGTCGCGGAATTCCAGTTCGTAGCACATCGAGTCGGCCATGCGGGTATCGGCCGAAATGACCGGGGCGGCGCGTCCCGATTCGTCGAGGAGCCGGTCCCCCGGCTTGATATCGCTCGCGTCCTGCCAGCCCTGGACCGTGGCGACCTTCCCGCTTATGGCCAAGGCCTGCTCCCATTTCAGTCGCCGACGAGGGACGGCTGAAAGATAACAGATCCAAAATTCGCCACCTTTCGGCCGCTGGCCGCTGGCCGCTGGCCGCCGGACGTCACCGGCGGAGCGTGAGGCGTTCCGTGTGGCAGGCGAACTCGGTGAGTCTGCGGGTCCAGTCGGTGGCGTGCTGGTCGAAGTGGGGGAGGGCCGCCCCTCGGGGGGAGGCGGGGGAGGGGAGGCCGCTTTCCAGCAGGCGCAGGCGGGTGTGGTCGCCCGGTTCGGTGGTGAGGGTGAAGGTGACCAGGGTGGTGTGCCGGGGGTGGCGGAGGGCGAGTGTCGTGGGCGGGTTCAGCTGCTCGATCAGCGCGGGGGTGACCGTGCCGAACCAGAGGTTCAGGAACTCCGCCCGGGTGAGGACCTCCCAGACCCGCGAGCGCGGTGCCGCGATGGTGATCTCACGCTCGATGCTGCCGGCGACCATGTCGTGAACCTCCTCGATCCGTTGCCCGAGGGTCGCATGGTCCGCCCGCCATGTGCAACTCGCAGGTTGCACATGGCGGGCGGCGGTGCGTCAGGCCGCGTGGCGGCGCAGGCCGCGCAGGCCGCCGTACGCGGCGGCGGCGGTCCAGCCGGCCATGATCAGCAGGCCGGTCCAGTGCCCGTACGCCACCTGCGGGTCGTCGGCGTAGCGCAGGGCGTACTGGCCCGCGCGGTCCGGGAGGAACTGCGCGGCGTGGCGCACGCCCGGGACGCCGGACAGCAGCGGGGAGAGCAGGAAGACGCCCGGCAGCAGCAGGCCCATGGCCGCGGTGAGGTTGCGCAGTGCGGCGGTCAGGCCGAGGCAGAACACCACCAGCAGCACGGGGTACAGGACTCCCGCGGTCGCGCTGCGCGCCAGGGCGGGGCCGTCCCAGCCGTCCGGCACGAACGCCGCGTAGCCGGTGAACGAGCCGACGGTGCCGAGCAGGCCGACGGCGAGGGCGACGGCCGCGCCGAGGGCGAGCTTCGCGCCGTAGAGGCGGCCGCGGTGCGGGACGGCGGTCAGCGAGACGCCGATCACACGGGTGCTGAACTCCTGCCCGACCAGTAGGACGGCGAAGCAGACCAGCGCCGCCTGGCCGAAGTTGAGGCCGTAGTGGACGCCGAGGCCCGGGTCCTCGGTGAAGCTGTCGTCCCGGCCGCCGACGACGGCGGCCACGGCGGTACCGAGGCCGACCGTGAGCAGCAGGGCGACGAGCGGCGTGATCCACAGCGAGCGCAGGGTGGTGAACTTGATCCGCTCGGCGCGCAGCGCGTTCCGGGTGGCGGTGGCGGTGGCGGTGGCGGTGGCGGTGATGGTGCTCACGCGGCCACCGCCCGGTACTCGACGCTGTCGGCGGTCATTCGCAGGAACGCCTCCTCCAGGGAGTCCTGTTGGACGGCGATCTCGTACAGCACCACCCCCTCGGCGGCGGCGAGGGCGGCGAGCGCCTCGGGCGCCGTGCCGGTGACCTCCCAGGCGCCGCCGTCCACGCGCCGCGCCTCCAGGCCCGAACGGCCCATCAGCGAGGCCAGTTTGTCGGGATCGACGGCCCGCAGCCGGATCCTGGTCCGGCCGTGGCGGTCGATGAACTCCGGGGTCGGGGCGTCCGCGAGCAGTCGGCCCCGGCCGATCACCACCAGGTGGTCGGCGGTCAGCGCCATCTCCGTCATCAGGTGCGAGGAGACCAGCACCGCGCGCCCCTCGGCGGCCAGGTCGCGCAGCAGTGCGCGGATCCAGCGGATGCCTTCCGGGTCGAGGCCGTTCACCGGTTCGTCCAGCATCAGCGCCGGCGGGTCGCCGAGCAGTGCGGCGGCCACGCCCAGGCGCTGGAGCATGCCGAGCGAGAAGCCGCGGATCCGCCGGCCGGCCGCGTCGGCCAGCCCGACCTGGTCGAGCACCTCGCCGACCCGGCGGTCCGGCAGGCCGTTGCTCGCGGCCAGCCAGCGCAGGTGTCCGCGCGCCGTGCGGCCGCCGTGCAGGGCGTGCGCGTCGAGCAGCGCGCCGACCCGCCGCAGCGGGGCGTCCAGTTCGGCGTAGGGGCGGCCGTCGACCAGGGCCCGCCCGGCGGTCGGGCGGTCGAGGCCGAGGATCAGGCGCATCGTGGTGCTCTTCCCCGCGCCGTTGGGCCCGAGGAAGCCGGTCACCACCCCGGGGCGGACCTCGAAGTCGAGACCGTCCACCACCCTCGCCCCGCCGTACTCCTTGCTGAGGCCCTCCACCTTGATCACGACCGTCCTCCCTCTCTCCCGTGCTCCGGTGACTCCATGGGACCCGATCCGGGCGGTCCGGCGGATCCCGCCGGGGAGGGGAGCCGCCTCCCTCCCGAGAGGGAGGCCGGGCGCGGCGCTGACCTGGCAGGATGGCGCGATGCCCCGGATATTCGCGCCCCTGCTGAGCGCCGCCGCCTACGCGCGCTGGCTGCACCTGCTGATCGGCTGGATCTTCGCCGGCGTGGTTCTGATGATCTATCCGGGCATCGAGGGGCGGAGCCTCGGCGAGGTGCTGGCGCGGGCGCTGCCGCTGGACGTCGCGCTGCTGGCGCTCTCCGCGCTGGTGCCCGCGGTGCGCCGGGCGGAGGGCGTGCAGGCGCGGCTGCTGCTCGTCCCCGACCGCGAGGAGGACATCGCCGTTGAACCGTCCCGCGGTTGGGCCGACCGGCGGCGTACGGCGGGCTGGCTGATCGGGCGGTTCGTCCTCGGCGGAGGGGTCGGCATCGCCTCGGTCCTCGGGCCCGCCGCCGCCTTCGACCTGGTCGTGGGGCCGGAACCGGCCGTGTTCGGCGTACGGGTGCCCGGCGGGGACGTCCTGCACGGCGGACTGCTGCTGTCGCCGCTGCTGCTGTTCGGGCTTGGCTGGCTGGTCGTGTGGGCCGGGCGACTGCAACTCGCGATGGCAGTCAGGCTGTTGGGACCGTCCCCGGCGGAGCTGCTGGCGGCCGCCGAGCTGCGCGCCGAACGTCTGCTGGAGCGCAACCTGTTGGCGCGCGAGCTGCACGATTCGATCGGCCATGCCCTGACGGTGACCGTCCTCCAGGCGGGTGCGGCGCGCGAGCTCGGCGACCCGGCGTTCTCGGCCAAGGCGCTCGAAGTCATCGAGGAGACCGGACGGCGGGCGATGGACGACCTCGAACGCACCCTCGCCCTGCTCCGTGACCCCGGCGGTCGGAGCGGCCCGGGCGGCCCGGGTGAACGGGGCGGGCCGGGTGAACAGGGCGGCGACGATGCCCGTGAACGGCCCGGCCTCGACCGGATCCCCGCCCTCTTCGAGACCGCGCGGGCCGCCGGCAGCCCCGTCGAGGCCCGGGTCGACCTCCCGTCCTCCGGCCTGCCCGGCGTGCTCTCCCGCGAGGGATACCGGATCGTCCAGGAGGGCCTCACCAACGCCCTCAAGTACGCGCCCGGCGAGCCGATCAGCGTCCGCGTCGCCGTCCGCGACGGCGCCCTGGAACTGCGCTGCGCCAACGCCCTTCCCCCGCGCGGCGGCCGGACCGGCGGACCACCGCGCCGAGGCGGCAAGGGACTTCGCGGCATCCGCGAGCGCGCCGTGCTGCTCGGCGGCGAGGCGAGCGCGGGAGCCGAGTCCGGCGCGTGGGTGCTGGCCGTTCGGGTGCCCCTACGCTTGGGCGCGTGATGATCGACATTCTGCTGGCCGACGACGAGGAACTCGTCCGGGCCGGCCTGCGGGCGGTGCTGGAGGCGCAGGGCGACCTGCGGGTGGTCGGGGAGGCGTCCGACGGCGCGCAGGCGGTCGCGCTGGCCCGCGAACTGTGCCCGCACGTCGTGCTGATGGACGTCCGGATGCCCGGCATGGACGGCCTCGCCGCCACCCGCGAACTGGTCCGCGACGGCGCCGCGCCCGGCGCCGGCCGAACGCCGAAGATCGTCGTCGTCACCACCTTCGAGGTCGACGACTACGTCTACCAGGCGCTGCGCGCCGGGGCCGACGGCTTCCTGCTCAAGCGCACCCGGCCCGCCGAGATCGCCCAGGCGGTACGGCTGGTGGCGGCCGGCGAGTCGCTGCTCTTCCCCGCCCAGATCCGCCGGCTCGCGGCCGGCCGGGGCAACGGGGCGGCGCGCGCGACGATGACGCGGGCCGCCCTGACGGAGCGCGAGGCCGAGGTGCTGCGCCAGATGGCGCGCGGGCTGAGCAACGGCGAGATCGCCGAACAGCTCTTCCTCGGTGTGCAGACGGTCAAGACCCACGTCAGCGGCGTGCTGGCGAAGCTCGGCGCGCGCGACCGCACCCAGGCGGTGATCCTCGCCTACGAGTCGGGGTTCGTCGCGCCCACCGACTAGATGAGTGATGCCAAGGGTTAGTGGTCGTAGGCGATCAGCGAGCGCATG
>NZ_BAAAKJ010000077.1:15560-19205 GCF_039527695.1 Kitasatospora putterlickiae | reverse complement strand
GCCGGCGGCGCCCGCGGCCGGGAGCGCGAACTCGGCCGGGAGCTGGGCCGCGAACTGGGCCTGGGGCTCGGCCTGGTGCCGCAGCCGCGCGCCGTGCCGTACGGGCGGTTCGGCCGCCGGCCGTCCGATCCGCCGCCGGACCAACTGCCCGGGGGACGGCCCGATCCGCATCGCTCGCCGGGCCGGTAGGGTGGGCGGTCGTCCGTCCCGACGACCCTTCGAACGGGCCGTCCGGGCAGCGACCCGCCCATCCGCCGTCCGCCGCCGCGCGGCCGGTTCCCCGCGTCCGGAGAGGAAGAGCCGGCCATGGCCTGCGACCTCTGGCTCGTCCCGCTGGTGGACGTGCTGAGCCACAGCCCCGACAACCCCTTCCGGGACGACCTCGCGCTCTACAACCAGGTGCTGGCCTCCCGGGGCCTGCCGGAGATGCCGGTCTACCGGTTCGTGCCGGGGCTCAGCGGGGCGGTCGAGCCGATAGCCGCCTTCGACTACGACTCGCTGCACTTCCTGCGCCGGGCCTACCTGCTGGGCCTGACCGGCCTGGACATCACGCCGGTGGACGCGCTCGGCGGCGACTACGAGCAGCTGCTGGAGATGTTCGAGAACAGCGCCGAGCAGTCGCACCTAGTCTGGCACTTCGACCACGCCGGCGCCTACGTGCCGATCGAGTTCGCCGCCCCGCTGGTGGAGGAGTCGCTGCTCGCAGCGGGCGGCCCGCTGGGCTCCAGCCACGGGCTGCTGCGCGAGCTGCAGGCCGTCGCCCCGGCGCTGGGCATCGACCCGGGGAACCCGCCGGCGCCGACCCGGCCGCTCGGCCCGACCGGCCTGGAGCAGCCGTTCGGCCCGCCGCTGGACGACCTGCACCCGTTCGCCCGGGAGCGGCACGCCTGGGCGGGCCTGTACGCGGCGGCGACCCGGAGCCTGCACCAGGGCTCCATGATCGTCTTCGCCTGAGCCCGGGCCCGAGCAGGGCCTGAGTAGCCTGAGCAGGGCCTGAGTAACCTGCCACCCGGAGGGCGGGTCCCCGGCCCGCCCCCGCCGCCCCGGCTACCGCAGCGGCCCCTCCGGCGGCCGCTGGCGCGGCATGGTGGGCCTGGTCCCCGGCGGCGGCAGCACCCGCACCTGGGCGCCGACGCCCGGCTCGGCGCGCCCGCCCCAGCTGCCGGCGGCCTGGGTGGGCAGCCGGGTCATCCCGGCCCGGAACTCCAGCATCCACTCCGAGGTCTCGGTGCGGACCATGTCGGAGACGTCCTCGCAGAACCGCCGCAGCACCCCGAGGCAGCGCTCGGCGGCCTCGCCCGCGGTGCCCTCGGTGGGGCCGAGCACCTCCCGGACGCACTCCGAGGCCCAGTCGAACTGGAAGGCCTCAAGCCGCCGCTGCAGCGCCTGCGCGGTGGAGACGTCGCGCATCCAGCCGGAGGTCAGGCTGAAGGCCCGGTCCGCGCCGTAGCAGGCGGCGGCCAGCGCCAGCCCGACGTAGCCCCACTCGGCGCCGTGCGTGACGGCCCCGCTGAGGTCGACCAGCGGGGCGGCGGCCCCGCCGACCGCGAAGCCGGCCGAGCCGAAGCGCAGCAGCCGGGCCCAGCGGCGCTTCCAGATCCGGTCCCGGCGGTACCACTCGATGGCCTCGACCGCCCGCTCCTCGGACCAGCGGTACAGCTCCTCCAGCCGTTCGGCGGGCTCGCCCCAGTCCCCCAGGGGGAACTGGCGGGTGCTCAGATCGGACCGGCGGCGGGTGGAGGCGCGGCGCGCCACGGTCGTGGCGGGCTGGTCCTCCTCGCCGATCTCCTTGCCCCAGGCACTCTCCTCGGGCTGCATTTCCGGCTGGCTCACCTGTGGGGCTCCCTGTGGCGGGCGGACTGCTGGTCTGGCTGGTTCCGAACTCTGCGCGGACCGGCGTTCCTGCGGCCTGACGGCTCGTGGAACGGCGGACGACGCGGCGGCCACACCGCCGTTCCGGGGCGTGTCGCGGGTGCCCCGGGGCGGCGTCACCGGTGGTGGCCGGTGGTGGTCCAACAGCACTTCTTACCGCCAAATGGCTTACCGTGTGGGCGCTTCGCCAATGATCGTTACCGGATTCGGCCACCGGATCCGCGGTGGGCCCGAGGTGGGAGGGTTGCGGCGGTCGGCGGGATTTCACCCGTCCGAGCGAGGGGTCGGTGACCCGCTGTCCTGACCCGGACACCGCGTGATGATCATCGGCCCGCCCAGCTGGAGGATCCTCCGAGGCCGTGCGCGTACCGGGCCCGGCCGGCCGTCTCTTCCTACGGGACCGGAGAGCGGCCGGAACCGGCCACCGGCTACCCTTGCGCAGCGTGAAGGTCCTCGTCATCGGCGGCGGCGCCCGCGAACACGCCCTGTGCCGCTCTCTGTCCCAAGATCCCGCCGTGACCGAGCTGCACTGTGCCCCGGGCAACGCCGGGATCGCGCAGGTGGCGACGGTCCACCAGGTCGACCAGTCGGACGGCGCGCAGGTCACCGCGCTCGCCCGCGGGCTCGGCGCCGGACTGGTCGTGGTCGGCCCGGAGGCCCCGCTGGTCGCGGGTGTCGCCGACGCGCTGCGCGCGGCCGGCGTCGCGGTGTTCGGCCCGTCCGCCGAAGCCGCCCGGCTCGAAGGCTCCAAGGCCTTCGCCAAGGAGGTGATGGCCGCCGCCGGCGTGCCCACCGCCCGCTCCTACGTCTGCACCACCCCCGCCGAGGCCGCCGAGGCGCTGGACGCCTTCGGTGCCCCGTACGTGGTCAAGGACGACGGCCTGGCCGCCGGCAAGGGCGTCGTGGTCACCTCCGACCGCGACGAGGCGCTGGCCCACGCCGCCGCCTGCGGGCAGGTGGTGATCGAGGAGTACCTGGACGGCCCCGAGGTGTCGCTGTTCGCGATCACCGACGGCACCACCGTCCTGCCGCTCCAGCCGGCCCAGGACTTCAAGCGCGCCCTGGACGGCGACCAGGGTCCCAACACCGGCGGCATGGGCGCCTACTCGCCGCTGCCCTGGGCGCCCGAGGGCCTGGTCGAGGAGGTCCTGGAGACCGTCCTGCAGCCGACCGTGGACGAGCTGCGCCGCCGGGGCACCCCGTTCTCCGGCCTGCTCTACGCGGGCCTGGCGCTGACCTCGCGCGGCACCCGGGTGATCGAGTTCAACGCCCGCTTCGGCGACCCGGAGACCCAGGTCGTGCTGGCCCGGCTGCGCACCCCGCTGGCCGGCGTCCTGCACGCCTCGGCGACCGGCACGCTGGACCAGCTGGAGCCGCTGCGCTGGGACGAGGGCGCCGCGGTCACCGTGGTGATCGCCGCCGAGGGCTACCCGGCGGCGCCGCGCACCGGCGACCCGATCGAGGGCCTCGCCGAGGCGGAGGCCGCCGACGGCACCGCCTACGTGCTGCACGCCGGGACGAAGGCGGCCGGGGACGGCCGGGTGCTGAGTGCCGGCGGCCGGGTGCTGTCGGTCACCGCGACCGGGGCCGGGCTCGCCGAGGCGCGCGAGCGCGCCTACCGGGCGGTGGAGCGGATCTCGCTGGCCGGCGGCCAGCACCGCGGCGACATCGCGCTGAAGGCGGCGCAGTAGCGGCCGCGCACCCCTTTCTCTCCCCCCCGGGCCCCCGGTGAGCGATCCGCTCGCCGGGGGCCCGGGCTTTCCGGTCCGGCGG
>NZ_BAAAKJ010000077.1:0-15545 GCF_039527695.1 Kitasatospora putterlickiae | reverse complement strand
GGTCCGGCGGCCGACCCCCGGCGCACCCCCGCGAGCCCCGCGGACAACCCCCATGGACGCAGCCGGGGCCCGGCGTTTCGGGGACGGGAGGGGCTGGAGCAGCCTCCGGGGCCGGCGCACCGTTCGGCGGCCGGAATCCAGCCCATCGAGTGACAGCGGCCGCATCCGGCTGACGTAACCGGGCGCCCGGCCTTATGGTGCGCTGGACCACGGCGCCACAGGCCGGGGCGCTTCCGCCCGCCGTCGGGTAGCGGCGGTCGCGCGGGGGGATGCTGGACGGCGTCCGGCCGGACCGGACACGCCCGGGCCGTCCGACACCGCCCCGGGCGGTCGTCCGGAATCCGGGCGACGTCACCGGGACGAGTGGAAACCGGGGCGATCCGGAACACCCACCCGGATACGGGCGTCGAAAATGTCAGAAGCGCCACGCAGCATGAAGCACCGGGGCTCGGCGGACACCGTTTCCCGGTCGGAACTGATCGTTTCGAATCGGCTCAGGGGCCCCTCGCCGGGCACCCGAGGGCTCCGAAGGGGGTGCCGCACCGTATGGCCGCTGTCGACACCGCGCGCGCTCACGCCCAGGCGGTCCTGCGGATCCGAGGACTCGCCCGGGCCGCCGCCGCGCTGCCCGCCGCCGCCGCGGTGGTCCTGCTCGCCGGCCGGTTCACCGGCCGGATCGGCGCGCCCGGCTCCCCCGACGCCGCCGGCTGGGACCTCGCCCGCTGGACGGTCTGCGCGGTGGCCGCGCTCACCCTGCTGGTGGCCGCCGCGGCCGCCCACGGGTACCGCCGGGCCGAGCCGCCGCGGACCCCGGCCGTGCCGCTCGGCCGCGCCCAGGCGCCCGAGCTGTACCGGCTGATCGACGACCTGGCCGAGCGGCTGGAGGTCCCCGCGCCCTCCGCCGTCGCGCTCACCCCGGACTGCGACAGCTGGCTGGAGGACGTCCCCGAGGCCCGGCCCCGCCGCCGCGCCCGCACCGCCGACGACGAACCGCCCGCGCCGGTCCTGGTGATCGGCTCGCCCTTCCTGTGGTGGATGCGGGCCGGCGAGCTGCGTGCCCTGCTCGCCCCGGTGGTGGCCGGCACCGCGGCCGCCGCCGATCCCGAGATCGCCGCCGCCCGCCGCTTCCTGCGCGCCCTCGACGCCAGCCTGGACACCGGGGCCGACCTCGGTCCGGCCGCGCCCACCGGCCGGACCACGGGCCGGACCACGCGGCGGATCACCGGTCCGATCACGCAGCGGATCACCCGCCGGCTGCTCGGCGCCTGCCGCGAGCACGCCGCCGAGCTGGAGCGGTCCGTCGCCGGCTGGGCCTCCGAACAGGCCCGCGGCGTCGACTACGGCCTGCGGATCGCCGCCCAGGAGCAGGTCGGCCTCGCCTACGCGGGCTGGGACCGACTGCTCACCCGGGTCGCGCTGCCCGCCTGGCGGCTCGGCCGGCACCCCGCCCACCTCAACGCGGGCGTGGTCGCCGCGCTCACCGAGCTGTCCCGGCGCGACCGGCTGGCCGACGGCTACGGCAGCCGGCTCGGCGACCGTCCGGCCTGCGACCTGCTGGAGGAGCCCGGCACGGTGGACGCCGCGGTCTCCCGGCTGGCCGCCGAGCTGTTCTTCGGCGCGCCCGCCTCCGGGAGCTGGCGCGAGCTGGAGTGGGCCGACTACCCGGCCGAGGTGGTGGACGCCGGCTGGCGGGCCCGGGCCGCCGCCCTGCAGTCCGCGCTGGACCTGCTCGCCCCGCAGGCCCGCCCCGGCGCCCCGACCCTGACCCGGCTGCTGGGCCGGCTCGCCGACGGCGACGGCGAGCGGCTGGCCGCCGCCCTCGCCGCCCAGTCGGTCCGCACCACCGCGCCCGCGCCGCTGCTCGAACCGGTCCGCACCGGACGGGACGTGCTGGTCGACCACGTCACCGCGATGGTCTGCTGCGCCGCCGTGGACACCGCGGGCGCCGTCCCCGGTCTCGACTGGCTGGACGGTCCGGTGCTGCTGATCGGCGGGGTCCGCCGCACCGACCTCGCCGAACCGGTCGCCCAGGCCGTCGAACAGGGCCAGGACGGCCCGCTGCGGGCCTGGCTGGACGCCGCCGACGTGCGGCTGGAGAAGCCCGTCCGGCTCTGACCGGCGGCCCCGGGGGAGGGGCGCGAACCCCACCCGTGAGCGCCCCCGGCCGAACCGGCCGCCCCGGGTCTTCGCAGGCCGGAGGCCCTCCCCTCACCGGGCCGGAAGATTCCCGCCACTAGTTGCTACCGTGGGGTGACGCAGCGCCAGCACGGTGTGGTGTATTAGTCCGCACGCACATCCGGGAGGCACGTGCCAACCGGCGGAGGTGCACCTGGGAGGGGCGCGCGTGGGGACCGAACTCAACCGCCGCTGGGAGTCCGGTACGCACGCGCACAGCGTCTCCGACCCCTTCGGCCAGGGCCCGCTGCCCTGGCTGCGCAGCCCGGACCAGTACCTCGCCGGCACCGAGGGCGACGTGCCCTGGTACGTCTCGGTGGACGCCCCCGGGCAGCGCCCGCTGGCCGGAGGGGTGCGCGGCAAGCCCCCGGTCGGCACCCCGCTGAGCGCCAACGACGAGGAACAGCAGATCAAGGGCTTCGCCTCGGCCGGCGTGGTCCGCCCCGGGGGCTCGGTGGACCTGCGGGTCACCGTCAACCCGCCCCGCGAGTTCACCGTCGACGTCTACCGGATCGGCCACTACGCGGGCGACGGCGCCCACCACATGACCTCCAGCCCGCTGATCGCCGGCATGGCGCAGCCCGCCCCGATGGTGGCCGGCCGGACCGTCTCCTGCCACCACTGGTGGCACACCTGGCGGCTGCAGATCCCGCCGCACTGGCGGCCCGGCGCCTACGTCGCCGTGCTCACCACCGCCGACATGCTGCACCGCAGCCACATCCCCTTCACCGTCCGGGACTTCGAGGACCAGACCCGCGCCGCCGAACTGCTGCTGGTCGTCCCCGACGTCACCTGGCAGGCGTACAACCTCTTCCCGGAGGACGGCCGCAGCGGCGCCAGCCTCTACCACGCCTGGGACGGCGGCCTGCTGGTCGGCGAGACCGAGGCGGCCGTCACCGTCTCCTTCGACCGTCCGCACGCCACCGCCGGGCTCCCGCTGCACGTCGGCCACGCCTACGACTTCATCCGCTGGGCCGAGCGCTACGGCTACGACCTCTCCTACGCGACCGCCACCGACCTGCACGCCGGACTGGTCGACGCCTCCCGGCACAAGGCGCTGGTCTTCCCCGGCCACGACGAGTACTGGTCCGAGCCGATGCGCCGCGCCGTCGAAGGGGCCAGGGACGGCGGCACCTCGCTGGTCTTCCTCTCCGCCAACACCATGTACTGGCGGGTCGAGCTGAGCCCGGGCCCCTCCGGCGAGCCCAACCGGATGCTCAACTGCCGCAAGCGCCAGAAGGTCCGCTCCGACAACCCGGCCGCCGGGGCGCCCGGTGCCGCCAGCGCGCTGTGGCGGGACGCCGGCGAGCCGGAGCAGCACCTGCTCGGCCTGCAGTACTCCGGCCGGGTCGCCACCCCCGTGCCGCTGGTCGCCCGGCACACCGCGCACTGGTTCTGGGCCGGCACCGGCCTGCACGAGGGCGACGGTCTGCCCGGGCTGGTGGCCGGCGAGGCCGACCGCTACTACCCCAAGGTCGCCCTGCCCGGGAACACCGAACGCGTGCTGCTCGCCCACTCCCCGTACCAGGACCCGGCCGGGCGCACCCGCTACCAGGAGACCTCGCTCTACCGGGCGCCCAGCGGCGCCTACGTGTTCGCCTCCGGCACCTTCGCCTGGTCGCCCGCGCTGAACCGCCCGGGGCTCACCGACGAGCGGATCCAGCGGGCCACCGCCAACCTGCTGGACCGCCTCTGCAAGAACGGCTGAACGGCCCCGGCGACAGGCCCTCGGCCGGTGCGCACGGATGGTCATGACAGACTCGACCCCAGTGACCTCCCCTTTCGCGCCGCACCGCCCGCGAACGACCCCTGAGGACTGAGACGACCTTGAGCGGATTTGTCACCAAGCCCGAGCCGGTCCAGGTACCCGGCCTGGTCCACCTGCACACCGGCAAGGTGCGCGACCTGTACCGAGCCGAGTCGGGTGACCTCGTGATGGTCGCCAGCGACCGCACCTCCGCCTACGACTGGGTGCTGCCCAACGAGATCCCGGACAAGGGCCGCGTCCTCACCCAGCTCTCGCTGTGGTGGTTCGAGCGGATCGCGGACATCGTGCCCAACCACGTGATCTCCACCGAGGTCCCGGCCGGCGCCCCGGCCGACTGGAAGGGCCGCACCCTGGTCTGCCGCAGCCTGGACATGATCCCGGTGGAGTGCGTGGCCCGCGGCTACCTGGCCGGCTCCGGCCTGGAGGAGTACCGCGCCTCCCGCACCGTCTGCGGCATCGCCCTGCCCGAGGGCCTGGACGACGGCTCCGAGCTGCCCGCCCCGATCTACACCCCGGCGCTGAAGGCCGAGGTCGGCGAGCACGACGAGAACGTCCCCTACGAGGAGACCGCCCGCCGGATCGGCGCCGAGCTGGCCGCCCAGCTGCGCCAGACCACCCTGGCCGTCTACTCCCGGGCCCGGGACATCGCCCGCGAGCGGGGCATCGTCCTGGCCGACACCAAGTTCGAGTTCGGCCTGCTGGACGGCGAGCTGGTGATCGGCGACGAGGTGCTGACCCCGGACTCCTCGCGGTTCTGGCCGGCCGACGGGTGGGAGCCGGGCCGTCCGCAGCCCTCCTTCGACAAGCAGATCATCCGCGACTGGCTGACCTCCCCGGCCTCCGGCTGGGACCGCCGCGGCGAGCAGCCGCCGCCGGAGCTGCCCGCCGAGGTGGTCGAGAAGGTCCGTGCCAAGTACGTCGAGGCCTACGAGCGGCTGACCGGCCTCAGCTGGGCCTGAGGCCCGTGGGCGCCCGCGGGCCCGGCGGTCAGATCCAGCCGTGCTCGCGGGCGATCCGCACCGCCGCGTGCCGGTTCTCCGCGCCCAGCTTGGCGGCGGCCGCGGACAGGTAGTTGCGGACGGTGCCCTGGGAGAGCGAGGCCCGGTCGGCTATCTCGGCGATCGAGGTGCCGTCCGCGGCGAGCTCCAGCACGTCCGTCTCGCGCGGGGTCAGCGGACTCTCCCCGGCGGCGATCGCGTCCGCCGCCAGCTCCGGGTCCACGTACCGGCCGCCGGCCCGGACGGTCCGGATGATCCCGGCGAGGTCGGCCGCCGAGACCGTCTTCGGCAGGAAGCCCCGGACGCCGACCTCCAGGGCCCGCTTCAGGTAGCCCGGGCGGCCGTGGCCGGTGACGATCATGCAGCGGCAGTCCGGCAGCAGCGCGCGGAGCCTGGTGGCCACCTCGATGCCGTCCAGGCCGGGCATCTGCAGGTCGAGCACCGCGATGTCCGGCCGGTGCGCCTGGGCCATCGCCACCGCCTCCGTGCCGGACGCGGCCTGGGCGACCACCGCGATGTCCTCCTCCAGCGAGAGCAGTGCGGCCAGCGCGCCGCGGATCAGGTGCTCGTCGTCGGCGAGCAGGACGCGGACGGGCGCGGTGTCGGGCGCGGTGTCGGTCATCGGCGGGGCCTTCCGTGCGGTGGTTCTCAGAGCGGGACGCTGGCGAGCAGCCGGAAGCTGCCGGGCGCGGCCTGCGGGAGGGTCAGCTCGCCGTCGTGGGCGGCGAGCCGCTCGCGCAGTCCGCGCAGACCGGTGCCGCCTCCCTGCGAGGGCAGCGGCACGGCGGGCACCCCGTCATTCTCCAGCTCCAGCACAGCCCGGCCGTCCTCCTGGCGCAGCCGGATCGCGCAGCGGCCCGCCTCGCTGTGCCGCAGGACGTTGGTGGTGGCCTCGCGGATCACCCAGCCGAGCACCGACTGGACCGGGGCGGGCAGCCGGTCGGCGTCCCCGCCGAGGTCGATCTCGCAGGCCACGTCGGCGGAGCGGAGCACCGCGCGGGCGCCGATCGCCTCCGCGTGCAGGTCCGCCGTGCGGTAGCCGCGGACCACGTCGCGGACCTCGCGCTGGGACTCCTGGGCGATCTGCTGGACCTCGGCCATCTGGTCGGCGGCCTCCGGGCGGCCGCGCCGGGCCAGCTGGACGGCCAGCTCGCTCTTGAGCGCGATGGTGGTGAGGTTGCGGCCCATCACGTCGTGCAGGTCGCGGGAGAACCGCAGCCGCTCCTCGGCGACGGCCAGCCGGGCCTGGGCCTCGCGGGCGGCGTCCAGCTCCCAGACCACGGACTGGAGCCAGGCGAAGCTGCGGCAGCTGGACCCGAGGAAGAGCATCACCAGCGCGGTGCCGGTCACCAGCCCGAGGCACGTTCCCGGGGTGGCGCCGGTCAGCAGCATCGCGGGAAGGACGGCCAGCAGGCCGGCGGCCCCGGCGAGGGCCGCCCGGCGCGGGGGCAGCCCGACCGAGGCCGGACCGAAGGCGGAGAACAGGATGGTGGTGGCGAGCGGGAGGGTGAAGACCACGGACTCCGCGTCGGAGGCCGCGCCGACCCGGGGGCCGAGCAGCAGCACCGCCCAGCAGCCGGCCACCGCGATGCCGCCGTTGAGGGCGAGCCAGCGCAGGTGGTCGGTGGGCCGCTTCAGGTAGTGGTCCAGCGAGGTGCGGTAGGCCCGCAGGGTGACCAGGGTCTGGGCGAATCCGACCACCAGGGCCACCCGGGCGGCCGGGTGGGTGCGGTAGTCCGGGTCGGACGTGTTGATCAGCAGTCCGATCGGCAGCGGGGCGAGCGCCATCAGGTAGAGCGACCAGCGGAGGTAGAGCTCGGAACGCTGGGGCTTGGAGTAGCCCCTCCACGCGCGCACCGGATTCGCGACGCCCATCTGTCCTGCTCCCCGTTCGGCCATGATCGTGCTGCTGCCTTCCTATCAGAGGTGGCGCGGCTGGCGGACCTTCGGTTCGAGAGCGCCGGGGTCAGCGGCGCGGCTCCCAGCGGAAGTAGCGGACGGCGGCCCAGACCGCGAGGGCGAGCCAGACGCCACCGGTGACCAGGTGCGGGGCGGCGGTGGCCCAGGAGCCGGCGAAGCCGGTCGGGGCGGCCGAGCCGTCGGTGCCGAACCAGCCGACCCGGACCAGCTGGAACGCCGGGGTGGTGGGCAGCAGCCGGCAGATCTCGGCGAGCCGGTCCGGCATGACCTCCAGCGGGATGAACAGGCCGGAGCCGAACTGGGTGAGCAGCAGCATCGGCATGGTGGTGATGCCGGCGCTCTCCACGGTGCGGGTGAAGGCGCTGGAGACGGCGGCGAGCGCTATCAGGGTGACGACGGCCAGGGCCAGGCCGACGACCAGCAGCACCGGGTTGACCGGGGCGGTCAGGTCCAGGGCGGAGGCGCCGACCACACCGATCACGGCGCACATCAGCAGGGCCAGGCCGACCGAGGGGACGGCGGTGCCGGCCATGATCTCCAGGTCCCGGGCCTCGCCGGTGCGCAGCCGCTTGAGCACCAGTTCGCCGCGGCGGGCCACGTAGGCGGCGGTGAGGTTGTAGTAGACGACGAAGGCCAGCACCATCCCGACCGCGCCGTTGACCAGCAGGGAGTCGACGTCCAGGCCGGGGTTGGTCTCGGCCTGCTGGGTGAGCACGCTCTGCAGGCCGAAGATCAGGATGAGCGGCAGCAGCACCGCGGTGAACAGGGCGGTCCGGTTGCGCAGCAGCAGGATGCCTTCGGCCCGGCCGAGGGAGAGCAGCCGGCGGACGGAGGTGCTCTTCGGCCCGGTGGCGGTGGCGGTGGTGACGACGGTGGTCATCGGGCGAGTCCGATCAGCTTGCGGCGGGCGGGGGGAGCGGCGGGGGAGTCGGCCGGGGGCTGGTGGGCGGCCTCGGCGGCGATGGCCAGGAAGGCCTGCTCCAGCGAGGCGCTGCGGGCGTCGAGGGCGCCGAGGGCGATGCCGTGGTGGCCGGCCCAGCCGAGCAGGTCGGTCAGCGTGGTCTGGAGGTGCGGGGTCCGCACGGTGACCTTGCGGCCGTCGGCGGTGACGGTGGCGCCGGCCAGCGGGGGGATCGAGGCGCCGGTGAACCGCGGCAGTTCGAACGTGATCCGTGACGGCTGTCCGGCGATCACCTCGGCCACCGTGCCGGCGGCGACGATCCGGCCGCCGTGCATGATCGCCAGCCGGTCGGCGAGCTCCTCGGCCTCCTCCAGGTAGTGCGTGGTGAGCAGCACCGTGGTGCCCTGGGCGCGCAGCTCGCGGACCAGCCGCCAGACGGCGGCGCGGGCCTCCGGGTCGAGGCCGGTGCTCGGCTCGTCCAGGAACAGCACCTCGGGCCGGCCGAGCAGGGCCATCGCGAGGTCGAGGCGGCGGCGCTCGCCGCCGGAGAGCTGCTTGACCCGGACGTCGCGGCGGTGGCCGAGGCCGACCAGCTCCAGCGCCTCGTCCAGCGGGCGGGCGTGGCTGGTGGCGCCGGCCCAGGACCGGCCGGTCTCGGCGACGGTGAGGTCGCCGGGGAAGCCGCCCTCCTGGAGCATGATGCCGATCCGGGGCCGGACGGCGGCGCGCTCGCGGTACGGGTCGTGGCCGAGCACCCGGGTCCGTCCGCCGGTCGGGGCGGCGAGGCCCTCGATCAGCTCCATGGTGGAGGTCTTGCCGGCCCCGTTGGTGCCCAGCAGGGCGAAGAGCTCGCCGCGGCCGACGGTCAGGTCGACGCCGCGGACGGCGTGGTAGCGGCCGCTTCCGGTGCCGTAGTGGCGGTGCAGGTCGGTGACCTCGATCACGTGATCGCCGGGGCGGTGGGGCTGGCTCGTTTCCATGCCCCAAGCCTCCCGTCGCCCGGCGGCCGGGGGCAGTGCGCGCCTTCATGAGAACCCGGTGCGGATCCACGGGTACGCGATGACAAATGTCATGGGCGCCGGGAACGGAAACGCCGAAGGGCCCTCTCGACCGAGAGGACCCTTCGTACTGGAGCGGACGACGAGATTCGAACTCGCGACCCTCACCTTGGCAAGGTGATGCTCTACCAACTGAGCCACGTCCGCAGGATGGAACTATGTAATTGTGCTGTGCTCGCGCACTGCGAGCGGACGACGAGATTCGAACTCGCGACCCTCACCTTGGCAAGGTGATGCTCTACCAACTGAGCCACGTCCGCACGGTGCCTGGTGGGGCACCGGCCGCCGGTTTGGATCTCTCCGTTGCGGCGACGAGGAATACTCTACAGCATCCGAAGGGGTGGTCGCCCCGCCCTTCGGACGCGGGCGGGACGACCGGTGCCCGAGGGTGTTCAGTTCGCCTCGGCGAACGCCTCGTACACGTGCTTCGGGATCCGGCCGCGGGCCGGCAGCTCCATGCCGCGGGACTGGGCCCAGGCCCGTACGGCGGCCGGGTCGGGGGTGAGGGCGGTGCGGCGGAAGGACTTCCCGGTACGGCTCTGGCGGCGGCCGGCGGCGACGAACGGGGCGAGGGCCTCCCGCAGCTTTTCCGCGTTGTCCACGGACAAATCGATCTCGTACGACTTCCCGTCCACGCCGAAGTGGACGGTTTCCGCGGCGGCGCCGCCGTCCAGGTCGTCGGAGAGCGTGACAACTACACGCTGAGCCATGGGCGTCAATCCTCTCGGGCAATTCGGCCGACAAGGGCGCGGGCGCGCCCCGGGGCCTGATGTGCACCTATCGCGCACGTGCATACGGGCAGGCCGGATGGCCGTGCCGGATACGCAGCACTGCCGCGGCAGGTGGCCCTATTCTGCACCCGAAGCGGGGAGAAATCGAAGAGTCCGGCTTTCTTTTCCGGATATTCACGTGTCTTCGCCGGGGCGCCGGATAGCCGGTGCACCCGGCTGGCCGATCTGTCCGGAGTGCCGGTATTCGGGTGCTCTTCGGCCGTTCCCGACGGGGGCCCGGGAATCCGGCGAAAAGGGGCGTACGGCGGGGGGTCCCGGGCGGATGGAGGCCTTGCCGCGTAAGGGGCGTGGGTCTACGCGCGTCACCACGCCCGGCCAGCAATCCCGCCCGAAACCCCCGGTAGTCTGGAGTTCCCCCGCCTCACGAAGACACCACCGGGAGTGCCAGTGGCACGCGTCGTAGTCGACGTCATGCTCAAGCCGGAGATCCTCGACCCCCAGGGACAGGCGGTGCAGCGCGCACTGCCCCGTCTCGGATTCACCGGGATCGCCGACGTCCGCCAGGGCAAGCGTTTCGAGCTGGAGCTGGAGGGCCCGGTCGACGACGCCGCGCTCGCCCGTATCCGCGAAGCCGCCGAGACCTTTCTCGCCAACACCGTGATCGAGGACTTCACGGTCCGCGTCGAGGAGGAGGGCAAGTGACCACCCGCGTCGGCGTCGTCACTTTCCCCGGCTCCCTCGACGACCGCGACGCCCGTCGCGCCGTCCGCCTCGCCGGCGCCGAGCCGGTCGCGCTCTGGCACCGTGACAAGGATCTCCACCAGGTCGACGCGGTCGTCCTGCCGGGCGGATTCAGTTACGGCGACTATCTGCGCTGCGGTGCGATCTCCCGCTTCTCGCCGGTGATGGAGACCGTCATCGAGCAGGCCAGGGCGGGAATGCCGGTTCTCGGTATCTGCAACGGCTTCCAGGTGCTGTGCGAATCGCACCTGCTGCCCGGCGCGCTCACCCGCAACGACTCGCTGCACTTCATCTGCCGCGACCAGAAGCTGCGGATCGAGAACAACGGCACCGCCTGGACCCGCGATTACGCGGCCGGCCAGGAAATCGTCGTCCCGCTGAAGAACGGTGAGGGCCGCTTCGTCGCCGACGAACGCGTCCTGGACGAGCTGGAGGCCGAGGGCCGGGTGGTCGCCCGTTACCTCGACGTCAACCCCAACGGTTCGTACCGCGACATCGCCGGCATCACCAACGCCGCCGGCAATGTCGTCGGCCTGATGCCGCACCCCGAGCACGCCGTGGAGCCGCTCACCGGTCCCACCACCGAGGGCCTGGGCTTCTTCACTTCCGTCCTGAAGCAGCTGGTGAACGCCTGATGAGCCTCGACACCGTCAAGAACGCCGAGCAGACCCCGGACGCCGCCCAGCCGTGGGCCGAGCTCGGCCTCAAGCAGGACGAGTACGCGCGCGTCCGGGAGATCCTCGGCCGCCGCCCGACCGGCGCGGAACTCGCGATGTACTCGGTCATGTGGTCCGAGCACTGTTCGTACAAGAGCTCCAAGGTCCACCTGAAGCAGTTCGGCGAGAAGAAGCCCGAGACGGACGCGATGCTCGTCGGCATCGGCGAGAACGCCGGTGTGGTCGACGTCGGCCAGGGTTACGCGGTCACCTTCAAGGTCGAGTCGCACAACCACCCGTCGTACATCGAGCCCTACCAGGGCGCGGCCACCGGCATCGGCGGCATCGTCCGCGACATCCTGGCGATGGGCGCCCGCCCGGTCGCCGTGATGGACCCGCTGCGGTTCGGCGCGGCCGACCACCCGGACACCCGGCGCGTGCTGCCCGGGATCGTCGCGGGCATCGGCGGCTACGGCAACTGCCTGGGCCTGCCGAACATCGGCGGCGAGGTCGTCTTCGACTCCTGCTACCAGGGCAACCCGCTGGTCAACGCGCTGTGCGTGGGTGTCATGAAGCACGAGGACATCCACCTCGCGCAGGCCTCCGGCGCCGGCAACAAGGTCATCCTGTACGGGGCCCGCACCGGTGGCGACGGCATCGGCGGCGTCTCGGTGCTCGCCTCCGAGACCTTCGACGACAGCAAGCCGGCCAAGCGCCCGGCCGTCCAGGTCGGCGACCCGTTCCAGGAGAAGCTCCTCATCGAGTGCACCCTGGAGATCTTCGGCGAGAAGCTCGTCAAGGGCATCCAGGACCTCGGCGGCGCCGGCCTGTCCTGCGCCACCTCCGAGCTGGCCTCGGCCGGCTCCGGCGGCATGCGGATCGACCTCGACACCGTGCACCTGCGCGACCACACGCTCTCGCCCGAGGAGATCCTCATGAGCGAGTCGCAGGAGCGCATGTGCGCCATCGTCGAGCCCGACAAGGTCGCCCGCTTCCTGGAGATCTGCGAGAAGTGGGACGTCATCGCCAACGTCATCGGTGAGGTCACCGACGGCGAGCGGCTGGAGATCTACTGGCACGGCGAGCTCGTCGTGGACGTGCCGCCGCGCACCGTCGCCCACGAGGGCCCGACTTACCAGCGCCCGTTCGCCCGCCCGAGCTGGCAGGACGCGCTGCAGGCCGACGCCCCGACCGCCGAGCGGCTGGCCCGCCCGACCACCGGCGAGGGCCTCAAGGCCGACCTGCTGAAGGTCGCCTCGCACCCGAACCAGGCCTCCAAGTCCTGGATCACCGACCAGTACGACCGCTACGTGCTCGGCAACACCGTGCTCTCGCACGGCGAGGACTCGGGCATGATCCGGATCGACGACGAGACCAACCTCGGCGTCTCGGTCGCCACCGACGGCAACGGCCGCTTCACCAAGCTGGACCCCTACACCGGTGCCCAGCTGGCCCTCGCCGAGGCGTACCGCAACGTCGCGGCCGGCGGTGCCAAGCCGCTCGCGGTCTCGGACTGCCTCAACTTCGGCTCCCCCGAGGACCCGGACGTGATGTGGCAGTTCGCCGAGGCCACCCGTGGCCTGGCCGACGCCTGCCTGACCCTCGGCACCCCGGTGACCGGCGGCAACGTCTCGCTGTACAACCAGACCGGCGAGGTCGCCATCCACCCGACCCCGGTGGTCGCGGTGCTCGGCGTGATCGACGACGTCACCCGCCGCACCCCGGTGGCCTTCGCCGAGGAGGGGCAACTGCTCTACCTGCTCGGCGACACCGAGGACGAGCTGGGCGGCTCGGCCTGGTCGCAGGCGGTCCACGAGCACCTGGGCGGTCTGCCGCCCAAGGTCGACCTGGAGCGCGAGCGGCTGCTCGGCGAGATCCTGATCTCCGGCTCGCGCGACGGCATGATCGACGCCGCGCACGACCTGTCCGACGGAGGCCTGGGCCAGGCCCTGGTGGAGAGCTGCCTCAAGGGCGGCCGTGGCGCCCGGGTCGTCGTGCCCGAGGGCCTGGACCCGTTCGTGTTCCTGTTCTCCGAGTCGGCCGGCCGCGCCGTGGTGGCGGTGCCGCGCAGCGAGGAGCTCCGGTTCAACGACATGTGCACCGCGCGGGGCCTGCCGGCCACCCGGATCGGTGTGGTCGACGGCGACGGCCTGGACGTCCAGGGCCAGTTCAGCGTCTCGCTGGCGGAGCTGAAGGACGCCCACACCGGCGTCATCGAGGCCCTGCTGGGCTGAGGCCGCGCACCTCTCCCGGGGACGGACGGTTCGTGTCGAACCGTCCGTCCCCGGGCGTATGTTGGGGCCCATGCCTGCCAAGCCCCGTACCTACCAGCCCGCCAGGACCCGCGCCGCGCTGGCGGCGCAGCTCAAGGCCCTGCGCGCGGCCGTGCACCGGCTGACCGCCGCCGACCTGGACCGGCCGACCCGGCTGGGGGAGTGGCGGGTGCGCACCCTGGTGGCCCATCTGAGCCTGGTGCTGGACCGGCTGCCGGGGCAGCTGGACGCCCCGGTGCCGGTCGGGCCGCCGGTCACCCTGGCCCGGTTCACCGAGCTGACCGGGACGGTCGCCGAGGCGGTCGACACCGACGTGACCGGGTTCGCGGAGGCGGAGTTCGCCGGCCCGCCCGAGGCGGTGGCCGCCCGCTTCGACCGCTCGGCGGACACCGCGCTGGCCGCGCTGGACGCGGTGGCGGACGACGCGCCGGCCCGCCCGGTGGCCATGCGGTTCGGCCCGATGCCGCTCGTCGAGTTCCTGGTGACCCGGCTGGTCGAGACGGTGGTGCACGCCGACGACCTGGCCGACGCGCTCGGCCCGGAGCCGTTCCCGCACGACCGGCAGGCGGTGGCCGCCGTCACCCGGATGCTCGCCGACGCCTTCGCCGACCGGGTGCCCGGCGGCGCCGTCGAACTGCGGGTGCCGCCGTACGCGGTGGTGCAGGCCGTCGAGGGGCCGCGGCACACCCGGGGCACCCCGCCGAACGTGGTCGAGACCGACCCGCTGACCTGGATCCGGCTGGCCACCGGCCGCACCGGCTGGGCTGCCGCGGTCGACGTCGCCGCGCTGTCCGCGAGCGGCGAGCGCAGCGACCTGCGCGGGTTCCTGCCGCTGCTCGGCTAGGTGCGCAACTGGGCGGCCAGCTCCTGGGTCGCCCGGCGCAGCGGCTCGCCGGCCAGGGACCGGTCGATCGTGCTCTCGTCGGTGTCCTGGGCGAACGTCAGCGCCAGGTCGCCCTTGCCCCGGACAGTGAGCCGGGCGACGGCCGCCAGGCCCGCGCCGGGGGTGAGCCGGGTCTGCCCGGCGGTCGTCCGCTCGGCGTAGAACTCCTGGAGCTGGGCGTTGCTGAGGTTTCCGTAGTCGTTGAGGTGCGGGGCCAGCATGCTGACCGCCGGGTCGTCGCCGCTCTCGGCGACGGCCATCAGGTCGATCCGGGCCGGGGTGCCGCCGACGGTGAAGTAGCAGGTCACCCAGGCGTACGGGGGTGAGGCCGGTATCGAGGGCGGCGGAGTGACGCCGCTGGGCCAGGGCTGGGCGGGGACGCCGTCGCTGACCCTGACGTCGATCGGAGGCTGGTCCTTGGCGCCGGGGGTGACCGGGCGGTCGATGCCGGCCTTCCGCAGCGCCGCCGCGGGGTCCAGGGAGAACGGGCAGGGGCCGCCGGTCCCCTGCAGTTCGTGGGCGGCGGACCGGACCTGCTGGTAGGAGAACAGGTCGGTGTCCCCGGCGCTCCGGGTGCCTTCGTCACCGGAGCAGGCTCCCGCCCCGAGCAGCAGTCCGGCTCCGGTCAGGGCGAGCGCGCGGCGGTGGCGGGCTGGTGCCGGGCGGCGTGCGGTCGAGGCGGTCATGGTGACCAGCCTAGGCCTCGGTGTTCCCGGCCGGGGCCGAAACGCGCCCCAACGTCGTTGCGGTGCGGGCCTGTTCAGGGAACCGGCGGTCCGCTCAGGTAGCCGCCGTCGGGGCCGTACGGCCAGGCGTTGGGTGTGCAGCCCTTGAGGCCGTAGATCTGCTGCATCATCGCGGGCGCCGGTTTGCCGGGGCCGGGGCAGGTCTCGTGGCCGTGGCCGATCCGGTGGCCGACCTCGTGGTTGATCACCAGCGCCCGGTACTCCTCGATCGGGCCGGTGAACTGGGGTGAGCCGGTGGTCCAGCGCTTGACGTTGACCAGCACCTGGTTGCCGACGTTGCAGTTCACCTCGCCGTGGGTGTCGAGCCCGGCGGCGCCGCAGATCCTGTCCACGGTGGCGGGGGAGGCGATCTTCACGGTGAAGTCGTAGGCACCGTCGGCGACCCGCTGGAAGCCGTTCCTCCGGTCGTTGGTCCAGCCGCGCTTGTCGGCCAGGATGCCCTGGATCTGGGTGGCGGAGGTGGCCGCGTCGACGCCGATGCCGTCCTCGACCTCGACCCGGTAGCGGCGGATCCGGCCCTTGCCGACCGGGTCGGCGGTGCCCGGGACGACGGTGAAGGTGCCCGTGCCCTTGGCGGGGACGCTCTCCGGCCCGCCCGGTGGCGGGGTGGGGGTGGGAGTGGGCGTGGGGGCCGCCGGGGTCTCGGACGGCGGCGGCGCCGCGCTGGTGGCCGGTGCCGGGGCGGCGCCCGGCGG
>NZ_BAAAKJ010000076.1:12326-18039 GCF_039527695.1 Kitasatospora putterlickiae | reverse complement strand
CGCGGCGCGGCCGGCGCGGGCGGGAACGCGGGCTTCGGCGGGAGGCGCGGCTCCGGCGGCGGGTTCGCCGCCCCGTCCGTCGCCTGTATCGGGGAGGTCATCGCTACTGTTTGACCCAGATCCGGTAGTACCCGGTTCCACCGACGTGTGTGAAGGGAATGCGTCCGAGCAGCCGGTAGTGCGGGCTCTGCGCGATCGCCTCCGCCACCACCCGGTCGGTGTCCGGGGTGGCGACGCCGTCGAGCACCACGAGGTCGAACCAGCCGTCCGCGATGGCGGTCCGGTAGCCGTCGTCGCCGGTGTGCAGCGAGCCCGCCCGGTCGACGTAGCCGATGCCGTAGGTGGACGTCCACTGGCTCTGCAGCGTCAGGTCCCGGGTGTAGTAGACCGGGACGTTGTCGGCCGAGGCCAGGTAGCGGCCGGTGCTGGTGACGTGCTGGCGCACCACCTCGGTCATCCGGGCCGAGTCGGGCCAGGTGTCGAACCGCCAGGTGGACTGGCTCAGCCCGAGGGCGAGCGTCACCACCCAGAGCAGGATGCCCAGTTGCGGGTGCCTGAAGTGCGGGCCGACCAGCCGGGCCAGGCCGATGCCGGCCATCGGCGCGGCGAACAGCAGGCCGAATCCCAGGTGCTTGTACAGCGCCACCGAGGTGTTGAGGTGCACCTGGTAGGCCGGGGCGAGCAGTGCGGTGCCGGTCAGCAGCAGTCCGAGCAGGACCCGGCGGCGCCGTCCCGGCCCGGTCATCGTGCGCACCAGCGGGGACTCGTTCATCCGCCCGCGCAGCGCGTACGCGACCGCGCCGCCGACCGCGGTGACGAACATCAGGCCGCCGAACTCCACGCACTGGCGGGCCAGTTCGGTCCAGGGTTCGGTGCCGTGCGCACGCTGGGTGGTGGTCGCCTGGACGCCCTTGAGGACGTTGGTGAAGGTCATCCCCAGCCAGAGCAGGCCGCCCGCGCCGACCGCGAGCAGCACGCCGCGCAGCAGCGGCTGGCGGTTGCGGTCCCGCCGGCCGGTCAGCACCGCCAGCAGCACCAGGCTGGGCAGGTAGAGCGCCGAGGCGTACTTCAGCCCGACCGCCAGCACCGCGAACGGCGCGGCGAACAGGACGGCGGCTGCGGGCGCCCGGTCGGTGCGCACCACGATCCAGATCGCCAGGGCGAGCAGCAGCACCGCCGGGGCGTCGTAGGTGGCGAAGAAGCCGAGCACCACGGTCGACTGGGTCACCGCGAACATCGCCGCGGCGCCGAGCGCCACCCGCTCGCTGAACAGGCGCCGGGTGAAGCCGTAGAGCAGCGCGGTCGAGCCCAGCATGCAGAACAGGCTGAAGAGCCGGACGCCGAGCATGCCGAAGTGGTTCTCCAGCACCGCGGCGGCTATCGGGTAGAGGTTCGGCGCGCCGGAGAAGTAGGTGTTGTAGTCCTTCGGCAGCGGGGTGTCGTAGAGCCAGTGCGAGAGCTGCGCGTGCCCGGCGTACATGTAGAGCGCCTCGTCCTGGAACGCGGTGTTCGACAGCCGGACGGACATCGCGGTCTGGATCAGCAGGATGCCCAGCAGCAGCGCGCGGCTGATCCAGGAGCGGCGGCGGCCCGGGTCGAGCGTCCAGCTGGCCTCGGGCACCGGCGGGAGGGTGTAGCCGGGGCCCTCGGGGCGGGCGGCGGCGGACCCGTCCCCGGCCGGGGCGTCCTCCCGCGGGGCGCCCTCGTCCGGGTCCTCGTCCGGGTCGTCGTCGCCCGGGTGGTCGGTGAACCGCACGCCCTCGTCGGGCCGTTCCTCCTGGGGCGCGGACGGCGGCGAGGGGTGGCGGCTCTCGAACCACGAACCGTCGGTGTCGGGCACCCGGACCGGCGATTCCTCGGCGAGGGGGTTGCGGGGCGTGGGGATGGACGTCATCAGGGGCTCTTCACATCGAAGCCGTAGCGGCCGTCGGAGACCGCCTGCTTGAAGGCGTTCTGGGACTGCGGGTCGCTCTCGATCCGCCAGTCGACCTCCTTGTTGAGGTTGAACCAGATGAAGCCCAGGCAGTCGGGACGCTTGATCACGTTCGCGGCGAGGTTGTAGATGTCCGACACCTTGCGGGTGCCCGGTTCGGAGCCCGTCTCGGCGATGATCCACGGCTTGTCGGTGAAGGCGCGGATCTGGTTGAGGGTGGGCGCGTAGAGGGTGTCGAAGGTGCCGGCCTCAAGGTGGGTGTAGTAGGCGACGATGCCCACCCAGTCGACGTAGGTGTCACCGGGGTAGTACGGCTTGAGCGCCACCGTCGGCACCGGGTTGATGCTGTTCGGGCTCCACACCCAGATCACCTGGCCGACGCCGAGCTGGGTGAAGACGTCGTGCAGGTGCTGGTAGGCGGCGACGAACTCGGCGGCCGTGGCGTTCTTGGTGCCCCAGTCGTACCAGGTGCCGTTGAACTCGTGGGCGAAGCTGATCGCGACCGGCACGTTGGTGTTGCGGACGGCCGCCGCGTAGCGCTTGACGTAGTCGTCGTGCTTGCCCGCCGCGATGTCGGCCAGCGGCGTCTTGTAGGGCTCCCAGGCGATGAACGGCAGCGCGCCGCCCTGCCAGGCGTTGGTCACGCCCTGGACGTCGTACTCGTCGCCCCAGCCCGAGTAGTACTCGACGATGTTCGGCCGCTTGCCGATCTTTCCGGCGAACTCGTCGACGCCGGCCATCGACGCCGGGGCGCCGTCCACGGCCACGCCCAGGTACTTCTTGGCCGGCTTGAGCAGCGGGCGGACGTCGTACGGCAGCGCGGCGTCGGGGGTGGCGGTCCTGGTCGGCGCCGCCGGGGCGGTGCTCGCCGTGCCGCCGGCTGCGGCCCCTGCGGACGGCGCGTCGGGTCCGGCCGCCGCCGCGGGGCCCAGCGGCTTCTCGCCGAGCAGGTCGCAGGCGGCCAGCGGCAGCACCAGCAGGGCCGCCGCGAGGGCGCGGAACAGGGCGGCACGCGCCCGGCGGCCGGCGCCGGGGGTGCGGGTGGGGAGGCTCATGCCACGGCGTCCTGGGATCGGGGCTGGATGAGGATGCGGCCGACCGTCACCGCGTAGAACAGGCCCGAGGAGAGCACCAGGGCGAAGTCCAGCGGGTAGAGCGTGAACATCCGGTAGACCGCCGCGACCACCCAGGTCAGCGCGGTGCCCCCGCCCCAGACGACGACGCCGGTCCAGAACCGCCGCTGCCGGTTCTTGGCCTTGTTGGAGCCGGTCGGCTGCCAGCCGCGCTGACGGCCCCGGACCAGGTCCCAGACCGCGAAGAAGTGCGCCCAGCCGTACATCATCCGGCCCGCCCAGGCCTCCAGCCGGTACGGCGCCCGGTGCCAGAGCGGGAAGATCACGGTGGCGTACACCAGGCTGGGCAGCACCAGGACCAGGTGCTGGACCTGCAGCAGGTCCGGCCGCCAGAGCAGCAGCAGGATCGGCAGCATCGGCAGCGCGAAGGTCAGCAGCGCGGTGTGGATGTAGTACAGGAACCCGGAGATGTAGCAGAGCCGGGTGGTGAAATCGAGCTTGGTGTGCCAGAACTTGCGGCTGGTCATCAGCGACATCGAGCCCATGCACCAGCGGTACTGCTGGTTCTGGAACGCCGCGGCGTTGTCCGGGCAGACGCCGGTGGACAGGGCCACGGGTATGTACTGCAGGTCCCAGCCCAGCGCCCGCAGGTCGAAACCGGTGTGCACGTCCTCGGAGTGGGCGATCAGCGTGGTGCCGCCGTTCTCCACCAGCGCGGCCCGCCGGTAGACCGCGCAACTGCCGACGCAGATGGCGCCGTCGTTGCGCTGCCGGGCCACCTGGACCGAGCGGTAGAACAGCTCCTGGATCGCGCCGGCGCCGCGCTCGACCCAGTTCTGCGAGTCCAGCACCCGGAAGAACTGCGGGGACTGGACGATGCCCAGCCTCGGGTCCCGCTGGAGGTACGGCAGCACCTCGTGCAGCAGGTCGTGCCGGGGCGCGAAGTCGGCGTCCAGGATGAGGATGAACTCGCCGTCGGAGCGGCCGAACCCGTAGTGCAGGTTGCCGGCCTTCTTGAACCAGCCGCGGTTCTCCCGCACGCCGTAGCGGAACCCGAAGTCCGCGGCCATCGCCTCGACCTCCGGGCTCGCCGCGTCGTCCAGGACGTACGGCATGACCAGGCCCGGGTAGTGCTCGGCCATCTTCCGCACGTACGTCCAGGTGTTGTGCAGCACCTCGATCGGCTCGCCGCAGACCGGCAGGAACACGTCCACCGTCGGGTACTCGGCGGGGTCCCACTTCCGGACCAGCCGGCGGTGCTCCTTGACGTCGAAGTTGGGCGTGAAGCTGTTCACGCGCAGCGACACGACGTAGTAGACGACCGTGAAGAACAGGAACGGCACGCAGAGCCAGAACCACGAACCCAGCGAGTACAGCTCGGCCTGACTGATCACCAGGCATCCGAAGCTCACCACCGAACAGAGCGTCAGCACCCACTGGTGCCGGATGGTGTAGCTGTACTTCTCCTGCGAAGTGGGCGGCGCCGGCAGCAGCATCGCCGGAACGGGCTCGCCCGTTCCGCGTCTGCGGCCCGCCGCTCTGCGCCGTCTGCTGGTCGCATTGACGGCAGCGCTCACCGCGCGGTACCTCCTGCTCGCTGATTCCCCGTCCGGGCGGCCGCGGGGGGCGTATCGCGCATCCCTCCCCCGAGGGCGGTCATCCTATCCGACCGCCCCGGGCCGCCTTCCCCCGCCCTTCGGGTCAGCCGGCGCGGCCGCCGCGGGCCAGCAGGACGTCCTTGGTGCGCTCCGCCAGCGGACCGGCGGCGCCCGCCGCGAGCTGGTCGCTCTGGTCCGCGCCCTGCTTCAGGGAGCCGGCCACCGTGAAGTAGCCGAAGCGGCCGATGGACGCGTGCGTCTCGGCGCAGCCGGACTTGTCGGTGACGCAGAACATCGCGACACCGGTGCCGGACAGACCCTGGATCAGGCCCGCGTGCCGGCCGATCGCCCGGTCCGCGCCCGCCTTGTTGTCGAACACGGCGACGCCGACCGTGACGGCGCTCTCGCCGCTGACGTACGTCGCGCGGACCACCGAACGGCAGGTGTCGTCGCCGAGCGCGAGGCCGAGCCCGCCGGTGGTCGCCTTGGAGCAGGGGGCGGTCGAACCGGTCACCTGACGGGTCCACACCTTGCCGTCGATGGTGCGGGTCTGGTCCGGGAACAGCGTCGCGGCGTCGACCGGCAGCTTGTCGGTGGCGGCGTCGGAGATGACCGCCAGCGCCTGCTCGGTGGGCGTGGCCGTGACGGACGGGCTGCCGGTCGTGGTCGAACTCGCGGTCGCCTTCGGGTCGTCGCCCTTGTCGCGGCCGTTGATCCACACCCCGGCCCCGACCACGCCGCCGACCAGGACGGCGGCCGCGACCACGGCGCCGATCCACAGTCGCTTGCGGCGGCGCGACTCGGTGGCGTGCCGGTCCGCCATCGCGTTCCAGTCCGGCTCGTTCGGGGCCGGCGGCGACTGCGGCTGCTGGGCGCCCTGCTGGGGCCACTGGGCGAACTGGGTCGGCGCACCGGCCACCGACTGCTGCTGCGGAGGGGCCGGCTGCGGGTGCGGCGGCCCGGGCTGCGGCTGCTGCTGCGGCGGCCCGGGCTGTGGCTGCTGCGGGTACGGCACCGCGCCGGACGGCAGGTGCGGCGCCACCGGCGGCTGGGCCTGCGGCGGCACCCCCGCCCCCGGCCGCGCGTACGGCGTCGCAGGCGGCCCGAAC
>NZ_BAAAKJ010000076.1:6397-12252 GCF_039527695.1 Kitasatospora putterlickiae | reverse complement strand
ACCTCGCCACCCAGCTGCGGCAGGTCCGTCCGGACGACGAGCACCTGCCCCGGCTGCGGCACCTGACCCGGCGCGCCAGGCTGCTGACCCTGCTCCGGCGGCACGGCCCTACCGGCCCAGTCCCCCGGAGCGCCCGTTCCCTCGCTCATGTGCCGAGATCGTAGGGCATGCACCCGACGAGGGACCGTCCCGGTGACCAATCCGTTTCAGAACGGACCCCGCCACGGCCCCTCGCGGCCCCCGCCCCCGTACCACTGGCCATCGAAGCAACACGCCACGCTGCACAACATGTGGTGTCGCATCGAGCGAGCACCACTAGATGTATGCTCACTCCTGCTGTCGACGCAGGGGAACCCGGTGCGAGTCCGGGACTGCCCCGCAGCGGTGTGCGGCCGCCTCCCCGGGGGCTCCGCGAGTCCGAGTACCTGCCGACGGCGTGCCGACGCCTCCCCGCAGGGGCCATGGCACCAGCACCACCTTCCGGGCCTCGCGGGCGGGCCGGGGACGACACGCGCACGACGCCTCCGGGCCCGTGCGGCGAGCTCCCCTGCCCCGAACGGCCCGGTCGCCAGAGCCACGCCGCCGACCGCCGCCAGGAGAGAGCGCCTTGACCACCGCCGCCTCAGCCGCCCTGCCCGCCCAGGGTTCCAGCTCCGCCCCCGCCGACCCGACGGTCTCCGACCCCGGCGGTGCGCTCCTGCGCCTCCTGACCGACCGCAGCGCCGACCTCCCCCAGGTCGACCCCGGCCATGTCGCCGCCGCCGCGCTCCGCGGCCGCCACGCCGGCTCGGACTTCGCCGAGCTGCGCGGACTGGCCGTCGACGCCGCCGCGTCGATGATCGCCGAGGACCCGCAGTACTCCAAGCTCGCGGCCCGGCTGCTCGCGCTGGAGATCGTGGACGAGGCGGCGAGCCAGGGCGTGGTCTCGTTCTCCACCTCGATCGCGGTCGGCCACGCCGAGGGCCTGATCGGCGACACCACCGCCGCCTTCGTCGCCAAGCACACCGCCGCCCTGGACGCCCTGGTCGACCCGGCCGGCGACGACCGCTTCGAGTACTTCGGCCTGCGCACCGTGCAGTCCCGGTACCTGCTGCGCCACCCGATCACCCGCAAGGTCGTCGAGACCCCGCAGTACTTCCTGCTCCGCGTCGCCTGTGGCCTGGCGGTCGGCGACACCGAGCAGTCGGTCGCCGAGGTCGCCGAGCTGTACCGCCTGATGAGCCGGCTGGAGTACCTGACCTCCTCGCCGACCCTCTTCAACTCCGGCACCCGGCACCCCCAGATGTCCAGCTGCTACCTGCTGGACTCCCCGCTGGACAACCTGGACTCGATCTACTCCCGCTACGCGCAGATCGCCCGCCTGTCCAAGCACGCCGGCGGCATCGGCCTGTCCTACTCCCGGATCCGCTCGCGCGGCTCGCTGATCCGCGGCACCAACGGCAAGTCCAACGGCATCGTGCCGTTCCTGCGCACCCTCGACTCCTCGGTCGCCGCCGTCAACCAGGGCGGCCGCCGCAAGGGCGCGGCCTGCGTCTACCTGGAGACCTGGCACGCGGACATCGAGGAGTTCCTCGAACTGCGCGACAACACCGGCGAAGAGGCCCGCCGCACCCACAACCTCAACCTGGCGCACTGGATCCCGGACGAGTTCATGCGCCGGGTCAACGCCAACGCGGACTGGTCGCTGTTCTCCCCCGCCGACGTGCCCGAGCTGGTCGACCTGTGGGGCGAGGAGTTCGACGAGGCCTACCTCAAGGCCGAGCTGGCCGGCAAGGCCGTGCGCACCATCCCCGCGCAGACCCTCTACGCCCGGATGATGCGCACCCTGGCGCAGACCGGCAACGGCTGGATGACCTTCAAGGACGCCTCCAACCGCGCCGCCAACCAGACCGCGCTGCCCGGCCGCACGGTCCACTCCTCCAACCTCTGCACGGAGATCCTGGAGGTCACCGACGACTCCGAGACCGCCGTCTGCAACCTCGGCTCGGTCAACCTCGGCGCCCACGTCGCCCCCGGCGCGTCGGCCGGCGACCTGCTGAAGGCGATGGACTGGGAGCGCCTGGACGCCACCGTGCGCACCGCCGTCACCTTCCTCGACCGCGTGGTGGACATCAACTTCTACCCGACCCCCGAGGCCGGCGCCTCCAACTCCCGCTGGCGGCCGGTCGGCCTCGGCGTGATGGGCCTGCAGGACGTCTTCTTCCAGCTGCGGATCGACTTCGACTCCGCCGAGGCCAAGACGCTCTCCACGCTCATCGCCGAGCGCATCATGCTCACCGCCTACGAGCGCTCCGCCGACCTGGCCGAGGAGCTGGGCCGCCACGAGGCGTACGGCGAGACCCGCGCCGCCCGGGGCGAGCTGCACATCGACCACTTCGGTTCCGCCGCCCCCGAGTGGGCCGACCGCTGGGCCGCGCTGCGTTCCCGGATCGCCGGGACCGGCCTGCGCAACTCGCTGCTGCTCGCGATCGCGCCGACCGCGACCATCGCGTCCATCGCCGGCGTGTACGAGTGCATCGAGCCGCAGGTGTCCAACCTGTTCAAGCGCGAGACGCTCTCCGGCGAGTTCCTCCAGGTCAACCCGTACCTGGTGCGCGACCTCAAGGAGATCGGCGTCTGGGACCAGCAGACCCGCGACGCGCTGCGCGACGCCAACGGCTCGGTGCAGGAGCTCGGCTGGCTGCCCGCCGAGATCCGCTCGCTGTACCGCACGGCGTGGGAGCTGCCGCAGCGCGCGCTGATCGACCTGGCCGCGGCCCGCATGCCGTACATCGACCAGAGCCAGTCGCTGAACCTGTTCATGGCCGCGCCGACCATCGGCAAGCTCAGCTCGATGTACGCGTACGCGTGGAAGGTCGGCCTGAAGACGACCTACTACCTGCGCTCGCGCCCGGCCACCCGGATCGCCCAGGCCGCCTCGGGCACCGCCCGCGCCGCCGCGCCGGTGCCGGTGAACGCCCCGACCCTCACCCCCGAGGAAGAGGCCGCGCTGGCCTGCTCCCTGGAGAACCCCGAGTCCTGCGAGGCCTGCCAGTAATGTCCGACGACGACCGCAAGATGCTGCTCGACCCCGGCTTCGAGCTGACCCTGCGCCCGATGCGCTACCCGTCGTTCTACGACCGGTACCGCGACGCGATCAAGAACACCTGGACCGTCGAGGAGGTGGACCTGCACTCCGACGTCGCCGACCTGGCGAAGCTCAGCGAGGGCGAGCGCCACCTCATCGGCCGGCTGGTCGCCTTCTTCGCCACCGGGGACTCGATCGTCTCCAACAACGTGGTGCTGAGCCTGTACAAGCACATCAACTCCCCGGAGGCCCGGCTCTACCTGAGCCGCCAGCTGTTCGAGGAGGCCGTGCACGTCCAGTTCTACCTGACGCTGCTGGACACCTACCTGCCCGACCCGGAGGACCGCAACGCGGCCTTCGCCGCGGTGGAGAACATCCCCTCCATCCGTCAGAAGGCCCAGTTCTGCTTCAAGTACATGAACGCGGTCGACCACATCGACTCGCTGCAGACCAAGGAGGACCGGCGGGCCTTCCTGCTGAACCTGATCTGCTTCGCGGCGTGCGTCGAGGGCCTGTTCTTCTACGGCGCGTTCGCGTACGTGTACTGGTTCCGCAGCCGCGGTCTGCTGCACGGCCTGGCGACCGGCACCAACTGGGTGTTCCGCGACGAGTCCATGCACATGGACTTCGCGATGTCGGTGGTCGACACCGTCCGCGAGGAGGAGCCCGACCTCTTCGACGAGGAGATGGCGAAGCAGGTCACGGAGATGCTGGAGGAGGCCGTCGAGGCCGAGCTCCAGTTCGCCCAGGACCTGTGCGGCGACGGCCTGCCCGGCATGAACACCGAGTCGATGCGCGAGTACCTCCAGGCCGTCGCCGACCAGCGCCTCGCCCGCCTCGGCCTCCCGGTCCGCTACGGCTCGACGAACCCGTTCGGCTTCATGGAACTGCAGAACGTCCAGGAGCTGACCAACTTCTTCGAGCGCCGCGTGTCGGCCTACCAGGTCGCCGTCGAGGGCTCGGTCTCCTTCGACGACGACTTCTAGAGACAGAAGAAGATCAAGGAGGTGCCCCGCCCGGCGTTCGCGCCGGGCGGGGCACCTCTGTCATGTCAGCCGGTAGGAAACTCCCCGTCCTTGACGCCGGCCACGAACGAAGCCCAAGCATCAGCACCGAACATCAACGCCGGCCCGCCCGGATCCTTGGAGTCGCGCACCGGCACAACACCGGTCGCTCCACCAGCCACCTCGACACAGTTGCTCTGCGCGCCGGAGTATGAGGACTTCCGCCAGATCAGGTCAGCAGTGGCCGAACCCCGGAGGATGCTACTCATCGCTGTGATTTCCCTTCGCGATGCGCTTAATGAGCGCGATTGATTCCTTGCGCGGCAGGGCTTCGGCCAGCGCCCGCCGGAACAGGTTGGAGTAGTTGAAGACCTCTCCCGGCTCTTCGATGTAGAGCGTGCTGAGGAGGCTGTCCACATAGACGACGTCCGTCTCGGTGCTCTCGGGGAAGCTGAGGATCACCAACGGGCCGAACAGCGCGGCATGGACGTCCGATTCCTCCGGCAGCACCTGGATGTTGATATTCGGCTGATCCGCCATGGCGACCAGGTAGTCGAGCTGCTCCCGCATCACCGCCCGCCCACCGATCTGGTGCTTCAGCGCAGACTCCGACAGCACAACCCACAGCCGGAGCGGAGACTCTCGCGTCAGTACCGAGCGCCTCTCCAGCCGGACCTTCGTCAGCCGTTCCACCTGCTCAACGTCAGCGTCCTCTATCTGCGCCCGGACTACGGCCCGGGTGTAGTCCTCCGTCTGCAGGAGGCCCGGGATCAGGAAGGTCTCCACGCTGTAGGCGTCGGAGGCATCGGCCTCCAGCGAGATGTAGTCGGCATACAGCGGTGACAGGGTGTCGGAATACCTGTCCCACCAGCCACGCAGCCGCCCGTCCCGGGACAAGTCCTCCAGCTGGCCGCGCTTCGCCTGCTCCACGACCCCGTAGAGGTCCAGCAAGAGCCTGAGGTCCACCAGTCTGATTCCGGACTGCGCGGCCTCGATCCGGCTGATCTTGCTCTCGGCGCAGGCCAGCTGCCTGGCCGATTGAGCGATCGTCATATCCGCAGCAAGCCGCATCTCCTTGAGAGTTCGAGCAAGCCTCCGCTGTCGGACCGTCGGATTCCTGTTCACCGGCACGCGAAACCTCCCAGCGTCTGTGCGCTGCCAGTCTGCCGCTCCTCGGCCTGGGACAACAATCTTTGATCACTTCCAAAGTAGGGACTTGCACTTTAGAAGCCCCCAGGAGCATGCTACTCAACGTAGTCCGCCAGTCGACACGTTGTGATGATGCGGGCCGTTCACCGGGCATCCCCATGCCTGCTTCAGCTGCCGTCACCCAGACCGACCCGAGGTGGCTCCGCCATGCCTGAAACCGTCTCCCCCACCCCCGCCGAGCGGACCTGCTGGCTGCCCCGGCACCGCAAGTCGCCCCGCATCGCCCGCCAGGAGCTCCGCTCCTTCCTCCACCCCCACCCCTCCGGCGAACTCCTCCTGCCCTCCGGCGAGCTGCTGGTCAGCGAGCTCGTCACCAACGCCGTCCAGCACGCCGGCACCCCGCGCGACCGGCTGATCTTCGTTCGCTTCCACCTCGCCCCCGACCTCACCCTCCGAATCGAGGTCCACGACGCGGACAGCGAGAAGCCCACCCTCCGCACCGCCTCCGACTCCGACGAGGCCGGCCGAGGCCTGCTCCTCGTCCACGAGTTGGCCACCCAGTGGGGCTGCTGCCCCCGCGTCGGCGGCGTCGGCAAGTTCGTCTGGTGCCACATCGCCCCCGACCCGGCCGCCGC
>NZ_BAAAKJ010000076.1:0-6385 GCF_039527695.1 Kitasatospora putterlickiae | reverse complement strand
GCCACAGCCGTGCGGGGCACCACAACGACGTTCAGCTGCTCGGAAGCTCCCCGTCCTTGATCCCGGCGAGACCTTTCGTCGTGCACGACAGCTGGCGCCCCCCGTGCGCCCACGGCTGAAGTGAGAGCGAACTACGACCGGACCGCAGCCACCGCGTCGGTGTACTGCTCGGTCGTCAGATCCTCGTCGCCGATGCCGAGCGACGTGAGCACCGAGCGGACGACGGCGAGCGCGGGGCCGAGGTCGTCCTCAGCGGCTGCCGTCTCCAGCTCGATGAACGTACCGTCGATCTCGGGCACACGGACGAGGGTCGCGAGGAGCTGCCGGCCGTCCTGGGTGAAGACATAGTTGCGGCACCTCTTCTCGAACGCGATCCGCGAGACGAACCCGAGTCCGCAGACGATCTCGTGAGCAGCCTGCGCGTCCTCGACCCGGGTCTCGGCCTCCGGCTTGGACCCGGATGCCTCATCGACGCGGGCGCCCTTGTAGGTCAGCACGGTGCGGGTGTCGTCCGGCCCATGCACGGTGCGAATCCGCAGCTCACGGTCAGCACCCATGAGCGACCCGTCCGGCGCGTCGTAGTAGGTGTCGCGGTACACCTCGGCGCGGCCCGCACCGTACCGCTCCTCAAGGGCCTTGAGCACCCTCTCAGGGTCCCGGATCACGGCCTTGAGCTCGGCTTCGATCGCCATCTCCCGTCCCTTCGTCAGCTGGCTGTCCACGACGCTGCCCCGCCCGGCGCCTTCGCCGGGCGGGGCAGCGGTTCGTCGCGTCTGGGTGCGACCGGCCTCCGGGCCGGTCACCCGAACGGGAGAACCGCCGTGCTGCGCTGGGACAGCATGCGCGAGTAGTCGGCGGCCTCACTGGTCAGGGCGCGGTAGTTGAGCACGGGGTCGCCTGCCCGCACCAGGGCCGTCGCGCATTCCGCGCACCACGGCCGGGGCGGCTCGACGTCCAGGTCCTCGATGACCGCCTCAGCGGTGCGGCACTCCGCGCAGATCGGCATGCTGCCGGCCCTCCTCGCCGTCTCAGCTCCAGAATGAGTCCACGCGACCTCGGGACGATCATCAGGGCCGCCCGCTGCGTCCGGCGAATGACACAGGTCCAACTGGGCCGAGCCTGTGGCTACTCGGCGTCCGCGATCAGCCGGGTCGAGAGCGGGACGCTCCGCCCCGGGGAGCAGGCGCTGCTGCTCATGGCTCGCGCCCTCGGCCTTCCCGCTAGCGCCGTCATGCCGGGCCGAGCCGCTACTCTGACGCCAGATGTGATCCTGGATCAGGAGGATGCGATGCGGCGCAGGCAGCTACTCCTGGCAGGTATGGCGGCGGTCGGAACCTCGGTGATTCCGCCGTCGGCATCTGCCGCCACCCGGTCGGATATGGCAGCTCAGATCGTCCGAGCCCTGTACGAACCCGAAGCCGGCGCGCCCACCTCCCTACCGCGGCTTCGGCACAGCCTCACCGAGGCCCGCGCGCAGTTCAGCGCGGCCCGGTATCAGGACCTCGGCGAGGTCCTCCCTGACCTGCTGGGAACGGCCCGGGCAACGCTCGGGGTCCTCACGGGCCGGTCCCGGGAGGAAGCTCACGCATGCGTCGCCAGAGCGTGGGTCTTGGCGACGGAGTTGGCGCTGAAGCATCACTCGGATGTCGCCTGGCCGGCGGCAGATCGCGCTCTGTCGGCGGCCCGGGCGAGCGGCGACCCAGTTGTCGAGGGAGAAGCGGCGCGGGTGCTGGCAATCACCATGCGGCGCGCCGGACGACCGGCCGCCGCCGTCGATCTCCTGCGCCGTACCGCTGACTCACTCGCACGGAACGGGGACGACGTGTCCTGCGCCGTGGGGGCAACGCTCCTGATGACAGGCGCGTACACAGCCGCGTGCGGCCAACGGCGCAGCGATGCCCTCGACCTCATGGGCGGTGCGGTGGACGCCGTCGCCCGCCTCGCGACAACCGGGCCGCAGCCCTTGGGACAGTTGTTCACGGTCGACGCCACCACAGTGCAGGCGGATCTGTACTGGATCGGGGTGCACACGGCCCTGGGCACACCCGACGAGGCCGTCCCGTACGCGGCGCGGCTCGTCCCCAGCCAACTGCCCACCGTCGAACGCCGGGCCAGGTACGGCACGGACTGTGCCCGCCTATGGCAGCATCTCGGCGATCACCGGCGAACGTTGGAGGCGCTGCGCTTCACAGAGCAGGTGGCGCCGGAGGAACTCCGTCGGCCCGCTCTGCGGGCGCTGACAGCCGACCTCCTCTACGCACCGGTGACGGTGGCCGGCGTTCGGGAGTTCGCCACCCGCACCGGCGTGCTGTAGCCGCGCGACCGGCTGTTCGGCTGAACTCGGGGGCGAACCTGGCGAGATGTGTCCGTGGGCGGTCGGTTCCCGGCTACGGTCCGGCCACGACCGGTCGAAAGGGGACGCAACATGGCCACCAGGGTGCTGGATTACGAGAGTGACGCGATCGTTCAGTTGATGAGCGTCGCGGAGGAGGACTGGACCGAGCAGGAGCTCAAGGACGCGCTCCAGCGGGCGATCATGCTGGAGTTGTCGACCATCCCGCCGTACGCCACCGCGCTGTGGTCGATCACCGACCCGGACAACAGCAAGCCGGTCCGGCACACCATCCGGGAGATCGTCTTCGACGAGATGTCGCACTTCGGGCTGGTCTGCAACATGCTCACCCGCATCGGCGGCACCGTCGTCCTCACCGACCCGCTCACCGTTCCGAAGTACCCCGGTCAGCTGCCCGGTGGGGTCAACCCCGGGCTTGAGGTGTTCCTCAGCGGGCTGAGCCGGGACTCCGCCGCGCTGTTCGCCGAGATCGAGAAGCCCGAGCACCCGCTGGCGTTCGCCGCGGACGGCAACACCATCGGTGCCTTCTACCAGCGGATCGCCGACGTCTTCCCCAAGTTCGCCCATCTGCTCACCGGCGGCCAGCAGGTGGACTTCCCGCTCGGGTCCGGCCACGGGGCCGGCAACGACATCGTCCCGATGAACACCCTGGACGACGTCCTGTCCGCCATCCACGTCATCCAGGCCCAGGGCGAGGGCACCACGGCCTCCCCGGAGAACCCCTTCCCCGGCGCTCCGGGCGAACTCGCCCACTACTACGCCTTCAAGGAGATCGCCGTCGGCAGGAAGCTCGTCCGCGACGAGCAGACCGGGAAGTTCGACTTCACCGGCGCCGACGTGCCGCTGCCGGACACCTCGCCAGTCGGCCGGGTCCCGCAGGGCGGCTGGGCCAACTCGCCCGGCAACGAGCCCGACGCGGCCACCGCCGAGCTCCTGCACACCTTCAACCAGCAGTACAGCGACATGCTGCGAGCCCTGGAGGCCGCCTGGGGCCCCGGTGAGGAGGACATCTTCCCGGCCATCGGCCTGATGGGCGCCATGCGCCGCACCGCCCAGAAGATCAACGCCGTCAAGCTGCCCATCGACCCGCGCTTCACCTACGGCCCGGAGTGGCTGTTCGTCCCGGCGTAACGGCGGCGGGACGGAACAGCGCGAAGGCCGGTGCGGGAGTCCCGCACCGGCCTTCGCCAGTGACCGCTACTCGTTCGGGACGGTCGCGTAGCGCGCGGTGCCCTCGGCCATCTGACGCAGGGCGTCCTTGCGGTCCCGCTTGGACAGCTTGTCGATGTAGAGGAAGCCGTACAGGTGGTCGGTCTCGTGCTGCAGGCAGCGGGCGAAGAAGCCGGTGCCCTCGACGCGGACCGGGTTGCCGTCCTTGTCCTGGCCGGTCACCGCCGCGTAGTCCGGGCGGGGCAGCTCGGCGTAGGCGGTCGGCACCGAGAGGCAGCCCTCGTTGCCGTCGTCCAGCACCCGCTTGCGGTCCTTCGGGAACTCCTCCAGCACCGGGTTGATCACGTGGCCGATGTGCCGCACGCCCTCGTCGTCCGGGCAGTCGTAGACGAAGACCTTGAGGTCCACGCCGATCTGGTTGGCGGCCAGGCCCACGCCCTCGGCCGCGTACATCGACTGGAACATGTCGTCGATCAGCGCGGACAGCTCGCCGTCGAAGGCCGTCACGTCCTTCACCTCGCGGTGCAGCACGGGGTTGCCGTAGACGGTGATCGGGCGCGCCGTGCCCTTGGAGAGGTCCGGCTGCTCGCCGACCACCTTCGGGGTCTCGTCGTGCTCGTGCTGGTCCTGCTCCGCCATGTCTTCCGCTTCCATAGGCCTACGCGTACCGCACCAGGGTACTCAGGGGCGCTCAGCAGACCTCTTCGAGATCCCGGTACGCCCGGGTTCCCGGCGACGTCGCGGCCCAGCGGTCCAGCAGCACCCGCACCAGGTGGGCCGGGGCGGCGATCCCGCACTCGCGCTCGGCCAGCCAGGACATCCCGCCCACGCCCGGGCTCAGGTGGCTCAGGTGGCCGGGGTGCGCGGCGTCCCCGTCGTCGTGCGGGTCGTGGTGGGCGGTGTGCCCGTCGTCCGAGGCCATCCGGCTCTCCGAACACGCCCGGCACAGCAGCCGCACCGAGGACGTCCAGTCCTCCGCCGCGTAGCCGGCGTCCGCGACCAGCCGCTCCAGCGCGTCGCGGTCCGCCTCGGTCGCCGCCTGCAGCAGCACCACGTACGTCGGCACCGGGGACGGCGCCCACAGCTCGATCTCGTCGAACACCGGGTAGGCGACCCCGTCGGTGACCCGCTCGCCGTGCGGGGCGCCGTCGTGCAGCACCACCTCGCCCCAGCGCCGCCCGGAGGACGGAAGCGGGATCGACAGCACCTCGATCCGGGCCGGGTCCAGCCGCCGGCCCCAGACCACCTCGGACTCGCCGTCCGGGGAGAGCCGCACCGGCGTCGTCCCGAGGTCCAGGCTGACCGGACCGTCCCCCTGCACGCCCTGGCCGCCGGGCAGCTTCAGCCCGTACGCCTGCCAGGCCCGGCGGGCCAGCGGCCAGTCCTGCAGCGCGGTCGCGGTGATGCCGAGGTTCCACCAGTCCGGGGCGCCCTGCTCGCGGTCGAGCAGCGCCACCGCCCGCAGTCCGGCCGCCCGGGCCTGCTCCCAGTCGCGCCGGAACTTGTGCAGCAGCGCCAGGTTGAACCAGGAGTCCGACAGCCACGGCTCCAGGTCGGCCGCCATCACCAGCAGGGCGCCGGCGTCCTCGTAGCGGCCGTCGCCGATCAACGTGAATGCCCGGTCGGTCGTCTGCCGCCAGGTGGCGGACGGCCGGTGCCGTGCCCGGTGGAAGATCCTCACGTTCGTCCCTGCCGTCGTCGTCCGCTCAAGTCCCGCGACCGCTCCCGCGTCACGGGCCCGGTGCTCCGGGTCGGTTTTCCACGCTACGACCGCATCCAACCACGACGGCCACCGCGCGCGCTCCCCGCCGCCGAGGTTGCCCGGTTCCGTCCCGGCCCGTTTCCGGCCCCTTCCCCAGCCTGCCCGCCCGGCCCCGCCGCCTCAACCCCGGACGCCCCCGCCGGGCGGCCCGGNNNNCCGGCCGGGTCGTCCGGGCCGCCCGGGGGCGCCGGGGCGCGGTCAGCCGCGGACCCGCACCAGCGCGTCCACCACCCGGGCGTCGTACACCCGGCCCCGGCCCAGCCGCAGCGCCTCCAGCACCTCCAGCCGGCCCACCGCCTCCCCGACGCCGCGCCCCCGGGCCGCCGTCAGCAGGTCGTCGTGCGCGTTCGCCACCCGGATGATCCGCGCCGCCAGCGGCACCCCCCGCCCGCCGCCGTCCGGCCCGGGGAACGGGTCGGCCAGCCGGGCGACCTGCTCGGCCACCCGGCGCGGCACCCCGGTGCGCCGGATCACCTCGCTGCCCAGCCGGGCGATCCGCTGCTGCTCCTCGTCCGGCAGCAGCGCCGTCGCCCCGCCCGGTACCGGCTCCACCAGCGACAGCTGCCCGACGTCGTGCATCAGCGCCGCGTACTCCAGCAGGGCCAGCTCACGGGTGCCGAGCCCCAGCTCGCGGCCGACCGCGCAGGCCGTGTCGGCGACCCGGCGGGCGTGCCCCGGCGGCGTGTACCCGGCGACCTCGGTGGCCTTGGCCAGGCTGGCGATGGTCTGCCCGGTGGTGGCCCGCACCGCCGCCGCCCGCCGGAACGACACCTGCGCGAGCAGCAGCGGCGCGCAGAACAGCGGCAGCGCCCACAGGCCCACCTCCCCGGCGGCCAGGCTGACCAGCATGCCGGTGGCGGCGATCGCGGTGCCGATCCCGAACAGCGAGCGCAGTTCGTCCTCCAGCCCCGCCGGGAAGCGCAGCCCGCTGCGGGCCCGCCGCAGCAGCGCGGCCAGCACCGCGTCGCACAGCGCGGCGAGCGCGGCCACCGCCGTGAGGAAGGCGCCGTACGCCGGGCCGTCGGCGGAGAACCGGTCCACCACGCCGCTGTTGTAGAGCGGCTGGAACACGGCGGCCGCGAACGCCGCGCCGACCACTA
>NZ_BAAAKJ010000075.1:3349-6600 GCF_039527695.1 Kitasatospora putterlickiae | reverse complement strand
CGGCCCGGGCCTGGACCACCGCCAGGACGGTGGCCAGCTCCTCGGGGGTCGGCTGCCCGTGCAGCACATGGATCTGGGCCATGCTCAATCCTCTCCGGTCCTCCTGCTCGCGGCGACTACAGCGGGATGTTGCCGTGCTTCTTCGGCGGCAGCGTCTCGCGCTTGCCGCGCAGCGCGCGCAGCCCGCGGACGATGTGCCGGCGGGTCTCGCTCGGCGCGATGACCGCGTCCACGTAGCCGCGCTCGGCGGCCAGGTACGGGTTGAGCAGGGTGTCCTCGTAGGAGGCGATCAGCTCGGCCCGCTTCTCGTCGGCGTTCCCGGTCGCCTCGGCCTCGGCGATCTCCCGGCGGTGCAGGATGTTGACCGCGCCCTGCGCGCCCATCACGGCGATCTGCGCGGTCGGCCAGGCCAGGTTGAGGTCGGCGCCCAGGTGCTTGGAGCCCATGACGTCGTACGCGCCGCCGAAGGCCTTGCGGGTGATCACGGTGATCAGCGGCACGGTCGCCTCGGCGTAGGCGTAGATCAGCTTGGCGCCGCGCCGGATGATGCCGTCCCACTCCTGCTCGGTGCCGGGCAGGAAGCCGGGCACGTCGACGAAGGTGATCACCGGGATGTTGAACGAGTCGCAGGTGCGGATGAACCGCGCGGCCTTCTCGCTGGCGGCGATGTCCAGGCAGCCCGCCAGGTCCATCGGCTGGTTGCCGACGATGCCGACCGGGTGGCCCTCGACCCGGCCGAAGCCGGTGATGACGTTGCCCGCGTACAGCGGCTGGGTCTCCAGGAACTCGCCGTCGTCGAGCACGTGCTCGACGACCTCGTGCATGTCGTACGGCTGGTTCGCGGAGTCCGGCACCAGGGTGTCGAGTTCGAGGTCCTGGTCGGTGACGGACAGGTCCGCCTCCTCGGGGAAGGACGGCGGGTCGGACAGGTTGTTGGAGGGCAGGTAGGAGAGCAGGCTCTTGACGTACTCGACCGCCTCCTTCTCGTCCGTGGCCAGGTAGTGCGCGTTGCCGGACTTGGTGTTGTGGGTGCGCGCGCCGCCCAGCTCCTCCATGCCGACGTCCTCACCGGTGACGGTCTTGATCACGTCGGGGCCGGTGATGAACATGTGCGAGGTCTGGTCGGCCATCACCACGAAGTCGGTGATCGCGGGGGAGTAGACCGCGCCGCCCGCGCAGGGGCCCATGATCAGCGAGATCTGCGGGATCACCCCGGAGGCGTGCACATTGCGGCGGAAGATCTCGCCGTACAGGCCGAGCGAGACCACGCCCTCCTGGATCCGGGCGCCGCCGGAGTCGTTGATGCCGATGACCGGGCAGCCGGTCTTCAGCGCGAAGTCCATGACCTTGACGATCTTCTCGCCGAACACCTCGCCCAGCGAGCCGCCGAAGACGGTGAAGTCCTGGGCGAACACCGCGACCTGACGGCCGTCGACGGTGCCGTAGCCGGTGACCACGCCGTCGCCGTACGGCCGGTTGCGCTCCTGGCCGAAGTTGGTCGAGCGGTGCCGGGCGAACTCGTCGAACTCGACGAAGGAGTCCTCGTCCAGCAGCTCCGCGACCCGCTCGCGGGCCGTCAGCTTGCCCTTGGCGTGCTGCTTCTCCACCGCCTTGGCGGAGCCGGAGTGCACCGCCTCGTCGATCCTGCGACGGAGGTCGGCGAGCTTGCCGGCGGTGGTGTGCGGGTCGTACGGCGCCTCGGTCATTCCGGTGGCTCTCCCTGCATCCTGGGCCGCGACCTGTTTTCGGGGGCGCGCGGGCCGGGTGGGGGCAGGCGCGGACGAGGGGTGCAGGGCGGCACAACGAACTACCGTTGGGTAGCGTAGCCAGCGCGGAGCGCGGGCGTAATGTCCGGCCGTTATGGCCAGCGACACAGTGTTATCGGCGCCCGTTGTGGGGGACGATGGGGCGGCCTGGGCCTCGCGGGCCCCCGCCCGATCTAGGGTGAGCCGCATGACCTCCGACACCCCCCGCCGCAGCGGACTGCGCGGCCTCGGCCATGCCGGGCCGTCGCCGTGGACCGATCTGGACCGCCCGCCGCTGGACGCCGCCGCGCTCCGCCGGGACCTGCTGCGCCCCGGCGGGCTCTGGACCTCGCTCGACGTCGTCGAGGAGACCGGCTCCACCAACACCGACCTCGCCGCCCGTGCCCGCGAGGGCGCCCCGCAGGGCGCGGTGCTGGTCGCCGAGGCCCAGAGCGCGGCCCGCGGCCGGCTCGACCGGTCGTGGAGCGCGCCCGCCCGCTCCGGTCTCTTCCTCTCCGTCCTGCTTCGCCCGGACGGGGTACCCGTCGAACGCTACGGCTGGTTGCCGATCCTGGTCGGCGTCGCCGCCGCGAGCACGCTGAGCCGGGTCGCCGAGGTCGAGGTCGGCCTGAAGTGGCCCAACGACCTCCAGGTGGGGATCGACGGCGCGGAGCGCAAGCTCGGCGGCATCCTCACCGAGCTGAGCGGCGGCGCGGTGGTCGCCGGTCTCGGCCTGAACGTCTCGCTGCGCGAGGCCGAGCTGCCCGTCCCCACCGCCGCCTCGCTGTCCCTGGCCGGCGCCGTGGTCACCGACCGGTCCACCCTGCTGCGCGCCCTGCTGCGCGAGTTCGCCGTGCTGTACGGGGAGTGGACGGCCGCCGCCGGCGACCCGCACGCCAGCGGCCTGCTGCGCGCGTACGCGGACCGCTGCACCACGCTGGGGCGGCCGGTGAAGGTGCTGCTGCCCGGCGACCGCGAACTGCTCGGCGAGGCGGTCGCGGTGGACGGGGACGGCCGGCTGGTGGTCCGCACCCCGGACGGCGCCCGGCGGGCGGTCGGCGCGGGGGACGTCGTCCACGTGCGCCCGGAGCCGCGCGTCACGGAGTAGGCGGGCCCTGGCGTCGTGCGCCCGGCGGGAATTGCCGGACGCGCCCCGGTGGAGCCGTGCGCCGGGCGGCCGTTCGTGCGTCCCCTTACCTCCCCTGGGCCCGGGCGGATGCCCCGGATCGCGCGATTCCGTGCGAACATTCCACCTGGCAGCGGTGTGAGGCGCGCCACTGCCCGCCGGGTGGCGGGCGCGCCCGGACCGGCAGGACACGAGGCGAGTGCGGCGACCGCACGGGGACGGACCGGTGGCAGAGGACGGCAGCAACGGCGGCGGCGACGGCGCCGGAGGCAACGGCGGCCCGGCGGGCTCCGACGACCAGACCGTCGCCCTCGACCTCGAACGCCTCATCCTGGACGCGCCGCGCCGCTACACCCCGTACCAGGCCGCCCGGGCCGCCG
>NZ_BAAAKJ010000075.1:872-3325 GCF_039527695.1 Kitasatospora putterlickiae | reverse complement strand
GGAGCTGGCCACCCGCTTCTGGCGGGCGATGGGCTTCCCGGACATCGGGCAGTCCCGGGCGCTGACCGACGGCGACGTGATCGCGCTGCGCCGGCTGGCCGGCCTGGTCGAGTCGGGCCTGCTGAGCGAGTCGATGGCGATCCAGGTGGCCCGGTCCACCGGCCAGACCACGGCCCGGCTGGCGGGCTGGCAGATGGACACCTTCCTGGAGAACCTCACCCAGGCCGTCGAGCCCGGCCTGACCCGCGCCGACGTCGCGTACCCGCTGGTCGAGCTGCTGCTGCCGGAGCTGGAGCAGTTCCTGGTGTACGTCTGGCGGCGGCAGCTGGCCGCCGTCACCGGCCGGGTGGTGCAGGCCGCCGAGGACAACGAGATCACCAGCGGCCGGCTCGCCGTCGGCTTCGCCGACCTGGTCGGCTTCACCCGGCTGTCACGGCGGCTGGAGGAGGAGGAGCTCGGCGAGCTGGTCGAGACCTTCGAGAACACCTGCTCCGACCTCATCGCCGGCCAGGGCGGCCGGGTGATCAAGACGCTCGGCGACGAGATCCTCTTCGTCTCCGAGGACCCGGTGACCGCCGCCGGGATCGCGCTCAGCCTGATCGAGGCGCTGGCCGAGGACGACACCATCCCCGCGCTGCGGGTCGGCATGGCCTTCGGCACGGTCACCTCGCGGATGGGCGACGTGTTCGGCACCACGGTCAACCTGGCCAGCCGGCTCACCTCGATCGCGCCCAAGGACGCGGTGCTGATCGACGGCGAGTTCGCGGCCGCGCTGGAGCAGAACGGCAGTGTCGCGCCGCCCGACCTGGACGGCCCGGGGCTGGCCGAGGCGCTGTCGGCGGCGGCCGGACTGCCGCCGGTCGGCCCGGTGCCGGGACCGGACGCCGGCCACCGCTTCAACCTGCAGCCGATGTGGCGCCGGCCGGTGCGCGGGCTCGGGCTGGTCGAGCCGTGGCTGCTGTCCCGGCGGACGCGCGGCGCGTAGCGCGCGGCCGTGCGGAGGCGGTCGCGGTGACGCACCGCGACACGCCGGACGGCGGACCGTCACGCGGTCGTGCGGGTGCGAAGCCGAAAACCGGGCATAACCGACCGAAACCGCCATAGTCTTGGTGCAGGCGCCTCGGTGCGACCGGTCGCGGGGGCGGCGCTGTCGGACGGGCGGGAACGGTGGTGGGCGAGGGCGGCGAACGGCGGGCCCGCGCCGGCGTCCGGGCGACCGCCAGAGGACCGAGCACAGGGAGCGAGGCGAGCCGGTGAGCAGTGAGGCGATCATGACGGACCGCGGCCGGACCCAGCAGCCGCCCGTCGTCCCCGAGCCCGGGGAGGCCCCCGGGGGCGGTCCGGCCACCGACGCGCGGCTGAAGGCCGTGGTCGAACTCGCCCAGGACATGGCCGGCGCGCTCACCCCGCTGGAGGCCGTCAGGGCCGCCGCCGCCCGCGCGACCGAGGCGCTCGGCGCGACGATGGCCGCCGTCTCGGTCTGGGACCGCGAGTCCGGCCGGCTGCGGGTCCTGGTCAACCACGGCGAGCTCGCCCCCGGCGAGGAGGAACTGCCCGAGGACGAGTCCTACCCGGTGGCCGACTTCCCCGAGATCGTCACCTACCTGGAGGAGCGCTGGACCACCGGCCGGCTGCCGCGCGCCTGGGTGCAGAGCGCCGACAGCAGCCAGCCGCACGCCGGGCACGCGCACCCGACCGCGGGCGCGTACTGCCAGGAGCGCGCCGCCGCGCTGCGCCGGCGCGGCCGGGCCTGCTGCGTGGTCGCGCCGATCGTGCTGCACGGGCAGGCCTGGGGCGAGCTCTATCTCGCCCGCACCACCGGGATGCCCGCCTTCACCGAGGCCGACGCCGACTACGCGACCCTGCTGGCCGCCCAGATCTCGGCCGGACTCGCCCAGACCGAACGCCTCGCCGACCTGCGCAGGCTCGCCTTCTCCGACCCGCTCACCGGCCTCGCCAACCGGCGCGCGGTGGACGCCCGGCTGGAGAGCGCGCTGGCCGCGCACAACCGGGACAACACCGTGGTCTCGCTGGTGGTCTGCGACGTCAACGGCCTCAAGCGGGTCAACGACCAGCTCGGCCACGAGGTCGGCGACCGGCTGCTGGAACGGTTCGCCCACCAGTTGTCGCTGGCCGCCGCCAAGCTCCCCGGCAGCCTCGCCGCCCGGCTCGGCGGCGACGAGTTCTGCCTGCTCGTCGAGGGGCAGAAGGCGGACGAGGTGGTGGCCGCCGCCGAGGAGCTGTGCGCGCGGGCACTGGCCCTGGCCGAGGGCGAGGGAGTGGCCTGCGGCGTCGCCTCCACCGGGGACTCGATCGGCCCCGTCACCACCCCCGACCGGCTGTTCCGGCTCGCCGACGCCGCCCAGTACCGGGCCAAGGCCGCCCGGGCCGCCCACCCGGTGGTGGCCGGACGCAGCCACGGTCCCGGGTTCTCGCCCGACCCGACGGTGCTG
>NZ_BAAAKJ010000075.1:0-780 GCF_039527695.1 Kitasatospora putterlickiae | reverse complement strand
GCGCCGCGCACAGCGCCGACCCGGGGCAGCTGCTCACGGCGGTGCTCGCCGCGCTCGACCAGCAGGGCGCGGCGCGGGCCGTGCACCCGGCCGACACCATCGGCAAGCTCGCGGTGGTGGCCGAGACCGCGGCCCGGCTGCTGGACGCGGTCGGCTGGTGGATCTCCTACGTGCCGCCCGGGTCGCAGCTGATGCGCACCGCGCGGCACGCCGTCTACCGGATGACCAGCGGGCCGAGCAGCACCCGGGCGGAGACCCAGCGCGCCCAGATCGAGGCCCCGGACGCCGTCTTCGACCTGCGCCACTACCCGATGACGCGGCGGGCCGTGCGCGGCGGCGCCTTCGCGCTGCGCGCGGGCGCGGCGGGCAACGATCCGGCGGAGGAGGCGATGCTGGTGGTCTCCGGCTACCGCGGCATGGTCGCGGCCGGCGGCCGGAACCCGGCGGGCGGCTGGCTGCTGGAGCTGTTCGCCGACGACGCCACCCTGCCGCTGGGCCAGGTGGCCTCCGCGCTGCGGGCCCTGGTCGCGGTGGCGCTGGCCGGCCCGGCCTCCCCGCCGGAGGGCTGAGGCCGGCGCCCTTCGGTGACCGGTGTGTTCCGGGCCGGTCCCGGGCCGGTCGCGGTCCGGTCGCGGGGCTGGGCGCGGCGGGGCGCGCGTGGGAAGGTGTCGGCGGTCGGCGGCCGTCGGGGCGCGCCGGATCGGATGACGGGGTCGATTCCTGTGCGTGCTCGATTGACGGGTCTGGTTCTCTGCGCGGTGCTCGCGTTCGGCGGCACCG
>NZ_BAAAKJ010000074.1:20980-26212 GCF_039527695.1 Kitasatospora putterlickiae | reverse complement strand
CCGCCCGGCGCAGCAGCCCCCGCCGCTCCGGTGCCGGGTCGGCCGGGGCCGGACAGGGGCTGGCCGGGCCGGGGCACGCTGTCGTGGTCAATGGTCATCGGCGGACGAACTCCCCTGCTGTGTGCCCGGGGTGACGGCGGTCCGGTGCCGGGTGGCCCGGGGCGGCCGTCCAGGCCCGGTGAGTGCGGTCCTGACAGCACCTGCTACCGCTGGCGGGTCTCGGTTTTCTCGCGAATTTCCGGCGTGAAATCGAAACGATGCAGGCAAAATCAGACGTTACCGAAAAGCGGCTTGAATGCTGGAAGTCGACTTGCCGTTTCATTCCAGCCGCCCATTAATAGGTATTTCTGATTTAGCCCCTCGCCCACAACCGGTGGAGGGTGCGAATACGGGAACGCCGAGCCGGCGGGGCATTCACGGCATGTGAAACGATCAGATCCGCTGCGGGACACGGGCCCTGCGCCGCCCGGGCGCGGGGCCGGCGCCCAGCAGGTCGCGGTAGAGCGCGTCGACCTGTTCGACCACGGATCGAACGTCGTGGCGGGCCACGGCGTGCTCGCGCAGCCGGGCGCCGCGCCGCTCGCACTCGATCGGATCGGACAACGCTTCCGCCATTCGGGTGATGAGCGCGGACACGTCCTCCGGGGGCACCAGGGCACCCGTGCGTTCGGACGGCGGCAGGCACTCCCGGGCCCCGGGAACGTCGGTCAGCAGCACCGGCCGCCCGCAGGCCATCGCCTCCAGCGGGGCCAGCGCCATGCCCTCCCAGCGCGAGGGCAGCACCACCAGATCGGCCGCGGCCAGCCAGGGGCGCGGGTCCGCGACGTCCCCGACCATCCGCACCCGGGACGGCTCGGCGCCCGCCCGGACCATCGCGGCCAGCCGGGCCTCCTCCGGGCCGCCGCCGACCAGCGCCAGCCTGGCCCCCGGTACCCGGCGCCGCACCTCCGGCCAGGCGGTGAGCAGCACGTCCTGCCCCTTCTGGCGGCAGAGCCGGCCCACGCAGACCGCGAGCGGGGCGGCCGGCTCCAGGCCGAGCGCGATCCGGGCGGCCCGGCGGTCGGCGGGCGCGTAGTGGCGCACGTCCACGCCGTTGGGCACCACCGCCCAGTCGGCGTGCAGTCCGGCCGCGACGCCGTCGGCCCGCTCCTGGACCGAGACGCAGAGCAGCCGGTGCGCCCAGCGGGTCGCGTACCGCTCCCAGCGCAGGGTGGCCGCGGCGAGCGCGCCGTCCACGGCGGCGAAGGACCAGGCGTGCGGCTGGAAGACGGTCGGCACCGCGCCGCGCACGGCCAGCCGGCCGGCCAGTCCGGCCTTGGCGCTGTGCAGGTGGAGCATGTCGGGCCCGGCGGCCCGGACGATCCGGCGCAGCCGCCAGGCCTCGGCGGCGGTGGCGGGTCCCGGCGAGCGCCGGGCCGGCCAGTCCTGGACCAGCGCGCCGACGGCGGCGGCCTCGTCGGCCAGCCGGCCGCCGCGCGGACAGGCGACCAGCACCCGGTGGCCGGCCTCGCGCTGACCGCGGACCAGGTCGACCACGACGCGGGCCACTCCGCCGTCGACGGGCTGCGAAATGTGAAGGATCGTCATATGCACGGCGGCGAGCCTAGGGTGGCCGCACCGCCCGGGACGGCGTCGTCACCCGCAGGTGGCGGGGCGTCCACCCGTACGGCGCGTCGCTCGCACGGGTGGACGAACTCGTCGAATTCCTGGACGAGTTGAGGGTGAGGTCCGGAAGGCCGGACTCAGCGCACCTCGGCGGCCAGGTTGGCGAGCACCTGGTCGTGGATCCGGTTCAGGCCCTTGGGCGCGAAGGTCCGCTCGAAGAAACCGCCGATGCCGGTCGCGCCCTGCCAGGTGGCCGTGACGGTGACCTTCGTGCGGCCCTCGCCGGCCGCCGCGACGGTCCAGGTGATCACCATGCTGGAGTTCGCGTCCTTCTCCACCAGCTGGTCCGGCCGGGGCGCGGAGACGGTGAACAGGCAGTCGCGGATCCGCTTCTCGGTGGCCTGGAGCTTCCAGTGCACCTGGGTGCCGGCGCCGGTGCCGCCGACCCGGACCTCGTACTCGCTGTACTGCTCGGGCAGCAGCTTGGGGCGGGTCACCTGGTAGTCGGCCAGGGTCTCGTACACCCGCTCGGGGGCCGCGTCGTAGACCCGCTCGGTGGTGGCGTGCACCTGTCCCATGGTCCTGCTCTCCTCGTCGGTCGTCCGGCGCCGGATGTCGTCCGGGTGGTAGCGGCAAGCCAATCACAGCGGACGCCCGGCGGCGGGGGGCGCCCTCCCCGGCGGAGCGGACGTTAGGCTGCGGTTGTGCTCGAACAGGTGACAGCAGTGCGCTACGTCGACCCGCTGCGGGCCGGCGGTTCCGTCCCCGGCGTGGTGGAGACCGACGACCTGGGCACCTACGTGGTGAAGTTCACCGGGGCGGCCCAGGGGCGCAAGGCGCTGGTGGCCGAGGTGATCGTCGGCGAGCTGGCCCGGCGGCTCGGCCTGCCGGTGCCGGAGCTGCGGCTGGTGGACTTCGACCCGGCGGTGGCCGACGGCGAGCCGGACCCCGAGATCCAGGACATCCTGCGGGCCAGCCGCGGGATCAACCTCGGCATGGACCTGCTGCCCGGCGCCCGCGACTTCCGGCCCGGCCTGATCGACGTCGACCCGGTCGACGCCGGCCGGGTGGTCTGGCTGGACGCGCTCACCGGGAACGTCGACCGGACGGTGCACAACCCCAACCTCATGGTCTGGCACCGCGGGCTGTGGCTGATCGACAACGGCGCCGCACTGGTCTTCCACCACCGCTGGTCCGCCGCCGAGGGGTCGGTCGGCAAGCGGTACGACCTCAGCGCCCACGCCCTCGGCGGGTACCGCCCGGACGTCCGGCTGGCCGACGAGGAGCTCGGGCCGCTGGTCACCGTCGGGCTGCTGGAGGAGGTGGTGGCGCTGGTGCCGGACGCCTGGCTGGCCGACGAGCCGGGCTTCGACTCGGTCGGGGAGCTGCGCCGGGCCTACGTGAACCACCTGGCGGCGCGGGCGGTGCTGTCCGCCGAATGGCTTCCGGAGGGGTTCTCCACCCCCGAGCAGCTGCGCGAGGCGGAGCGCCGGCGGGCCGCGCGGACCAGGGCGGCGCGTCCGGCCTGGCTGCGGGAGGTGCCGGACCTGCACGGCAAGCCGTCGGTGGAGACGGTCTGGGAGCACCACTTCGAGTGAGCCGGGCACGCGAACGGGGGCGGGACTCGATGTCCCGCCCCCGTTCGGCGGCTCAGGGTGTCAGCCGGTCAGCCGTGGCTCACCGCCACCACTGGACCGCCTTCTCGGCGTTGATGATGCCGGCGCCGTAGAAGCCGTTGTCGTCCGCGCCGCCCTCGCAGGTGGCGGTCCACTCGCCGGCGCCGCCCGGGTTGTACGGGGACGTCGGGCAGGCGTGCGACTCGGCCTGGTTGGTCAGCAGCTCGGTCAGCTCGTCCGCGCTGGCCCACGGGTGGGTGCTGGCGAGCAGGGCGAGCACGCCGGCGGCGTGCGGCGAGGCCATCGAGGTGCCCTGCATGTAGCCGTACTGGCCGCCCGGGATGGTGGACAGCACGCGGCCGTTCTGGTCCGGGGTGTTCGGGATCTGGTAGCGGCGGTCGCCACCGGGGGCGGCCACGGTGACCTTGTTCTTGCCGTAGCTGGAGTAGTACGACTTCTCACCGTTGACGCCCACCGAGGAGACCGCGACCACGCCGTCGAGCTCGGTCGGCAGGTTCAGGCAGTCCTGGGTGATCGGACGCTCGCCCGGGGTGGTGTCGTCCGGGCTGGCGACGTCCTTGGTCTTGTGGGCGAGGTCGATGTTCTCGTTGCCCGCCGCGGCGACGTTGAGGACGCCCTTGCGCTGCGAGAACTCGACGGCGCGGCGGACGGCGGTGGTGATCGCCGCCTGGTCCGCGTCGTTCTGGCAGTTGAACATCCACGGGTCGACGAAGTAGCTGTTGTTCGTGATCTTGAACTTGTGCTCACCGGCCCAGACGAAGCCGCAGATGGCGTACTCCGGGTAGATGAAGCCGCCGTCGTCGACGACCTTCACCGCGGCGAGCTTGACGTTCGGGGCGATGCCCTCGATGCCCTTGCCGTTCTTGGCGGCGGCGATGCTGCCGGCCACGTGGGTGCCGTGGTCGCCGTCGACGCCCGGCTGCCAGGCGTCCCAGGCGGTGTTCGGCTTGCCGCCGTCGATGCAGGAGACCGACTGCGAGGCGTCGATGTTGGCGGCGAGGTCCTCGTGGGTGCCGTCGATGCCGGAGTCCAGCACGCCGACGGTCACCTTGTTGCTGCCCAGGGACAGCTTGTGGGCCTTGTCCACGCCGATCTGGCGCATGTCCCACTGGTTGGCCCACAGCGGCTCCTCGCCCGCGGCGGAGGCACCGGCCGGAGCGGCGGCGACCTCGGCGACACGGTCCTCGGAGGCGGTGATGCCCTTGGTGCGGCTGGCGCCGACCGACTCGACACCCTTGGCCTGCCGCAGCTTGGCGGCGAACTGGGTGTCGGTGGAGCGCGCGATCACCACACCGATCTGCTCGTAGGAGTACACCACGGTGCCGCCGAGGGTGGTGATCGCCTTCTCGACCTTCTGCACCTGGCCGTGGTTGGCCTTGGTGTTGACGACGTAGCTGAGCAGCGGACCGGTCGTCGACTCCGGCCCGGAGGCGGCGACGGCGGTGCCGGACGGCAGCGCGAGGGCGCCGGCGGTGGCGAGCGCGACGCCCACTGCCGCATACCGGGTCCGGCTGATCCGAGGAACACTCATAGGGGTTGGCCCTCCCGAGTCGTCATGCAGCAACTGCGGTTGGCAGGTGCATTTGGAATGATCGGGACGCTAGTGAACAAGTGTGGCAATCCGCAAGAGGTAGTCATCTAATCGTCACAAGTCGGCCACCCATGGAGCGTATGACTCCGCTTCTGCTGGGCAGGACCGTGCGATCGGACGACGGCGGACGCGCACCGCGCCGGGAGCCACACCCTAGTCAGCGCCGCCCACGGCGGAACAGGCGTCCAGGGCGGCCGGAAGCGGCCAGTGGCGGATCGCCGCCAAGCCCGCGCGGCGGACGGTCAGAGCGCGTACAGTCGGCGGGCGTTGCCCGCCGTGACCTCGGCCGGGGAGCGGCAGCGGGTGGCCGGCGGCCTTGGTCAAGCAGGTGTCCGGGTCGGCGGCGTCCGCGCGCAGCCGGCGCAGCGCGGCGCGGTGGGCGCGTTCGTACGGGGTGTC
>NZ_BAAAKJ010000074.1:18691-20919 GCF_039527695.1 Kitasatospora putterlickiae | reverse complement strand
GGCCTCGCGGCGGAGGGCGAGGTACTCCTCGGCCGGCGTGTGCGCGGGCGGGCACCAGCGGCGCACGGCGAGGCCCCCGGCGCGGGCGGGCGGTCGAACTCGGTGGGCAGGCCGGCCGGCGCGGCCGTCAGCGCGCCGTGGCCGTGGTGGTCGACCCAGCGCGGGGACGTCCGCCGGGACGCCGGTCAGTACCGCCAGCGGGTGGCGGCGGCCAGGTCCTCCGGGGTGGCGTCGGCGTACTGCTCGCGCTCGGCCTCGCGGACGGCGAGCACGGCCCCGAAGAGCGGCTCGCCGAGCGCCTCGCGCAGCAGGGCGGAGCGGCGGTAGGCGGCGAGCGCCTCGCCCGGGCCGGACGACAGCCGGGGGACGCCGCCGGGCCCGGCCTGCGCCGGGTCGCCGGTGACCTCCGGGGGCAGCGCGAGCCGCTGGTCCAGCCCGGCGAGGCCGGCGGCGAGCACCCCGCCGACCGCCAGGTAGGGGTTGGCGGTGGCGTCGAAGCACTTGATCTCGGCGTTGGCGGCCGAGGCGCGCTCGCCGGTGGAGCCGGTGACCAGGCGCAGGGCGGCCTCCCGGTTCTCCAGGCCCCAGCACTGGTAGGCGCCGGCCCAGTGCGAGGGGACCAGCCGCAGGTAGCCGGCCGGGCTGGAGCAGCCGAGCACCAGCAGCGCGGGCAGTTCGCCGAGCACCCCGGCCAGGAAGCCCTCGGCCTCGGCGGTGAGGCCGTGCGGGCCCGGTCCGCCGTGGGCGAGGTTGTGCCCGTCCCGCCAGAGGCTGAGGTGGAGGTGGCCGCCGTTGCCGACCCCGCCGGCCTCGACCGCCGGGGCGAAGGAGACCCGCAGGCCGTGCCGGGCGGAGACGGCGCGGATGGTGTGCCGGACCAGGACCGAGGTGTCGGCGGCCTCGACCGGCCCCTCGGGGGCGACCGAGACCTCGAACTGGCCGGGCGCGTACTCGGGGTGGATCTGGAGCACGGTCAGGCCCTGCTCGCCGAGGGCGCGGAGCACGTCGCGCAGGTAGTCGGAGAGCTCGGTGAGCCGCTGCATGCCGTAGGCCGGGCCGGCCGTCGGGTAGCGGGGCTCCTCGTGCGGCGGAGCGGCCAGCGCGGCCACCCATTCGATCTCGATGCCGGCCTTCAGGGTCAGCCCGCGCTCGGCGGCGGCCGCGACCGCGCGGCGGGCGAAGAGCCGCTGGCAGCCCGGGTGCGGGGCGCCGCCCTGGGTGTAGCGGTCCCCCGGCGCCCAGGCCCAGCCCGGCTGGGCGGCGAGCGGGACGATCCGCTCGACGTCGGGGTACAGCCGCAGGTCCCCGGTGGGGCCGCCGATCAGCGGGCTGGTGACGATGGTGTCGTCGGCGAGGAAGACGTCGAAGCAGGGGGCGGCGCCGACGCCCCACTGGGCGGCGTGCACCAGGCCGCCGAGCGGCACGCCCTTGACCCGGGCGACGCCGGCGTTGTCCACCCAGGTGACGGCGACGGCCTCGACGCCGGCGGCCCGCAGCCGTTCGACCGCCGCCTGGGCACGCTCGCCGCGCTCGGAGCGGTCGGCGCGCGGCGGCGCGGCACCGTCGTCGGTGTGCCCGGCCGCCTCGGGGGTGGAGGGCTCGGGACGGTCCGTGGCAACGGCTCCAGAGGTCATGCCCCCATGCTGCCCAGCCCCGAGGGGGCACGGAACTCCCCTATCGGGTGGTCCGAACGGACGTCCGTCCACCGCCTCACCCGCACGGGTGACGGCTCCCGTCGCGGCCGGTGGGATTCCACCGGCCGACGGGATTCCACCCCCTCCACCCCCTTCCTACCGGCCAGTAGCTTCGCTACAGTGTCGGCACGCACCACCGTCGGGCCTCGGGAGCCGCACCGACGGGGGCGCCGTCCGCCGTGCGGGACTCGCGCGGAGCGGCCGGCGCGTGGCGGTGCCTTCGTTCACCGGCCGGTGCCGCGATCGCGGCGTGGCCGGGCTTCTCCTCCTCCGTGTTCAGAGCCGCCTCCCCACGTCGAGCGCCTGAGCACCACGGCACACCCGCGACACCGCCGGAGCGGAACGGCGGCCGCGCGGTGGCCGCAACCGTCATCCCCCCGCCCCCGCGCGCGGACCCTCCTCCGGGGGCGCGCCCTCCGGAGCGCGCGCGGGCCTTCCATGACAAGGAGTCAGGACTGATGGAGCGTCCCTTCCCCACGGTGGCCGTGGTCGGCCTCGGCACGATGGGCGCCGGCGTCGCGGTCGCGGTCGCCG
>NZ_BAAAKJ010000074.1:16915-18649 GCF_039527695.1 Kitasatospora putterlickiae | reverse complement strand
CGCCGCGAGCGGGCGCCGGGTGATCGGCATCGAGGCCGACGAGGCCTCGGCCGCCCGCGCGCTGGCCCGGATCCAGGAGGCGACCGCGCACGCGGTGGCCCGTGAGCGGCTGACCGCCGAGGAGCGGACCGCGCTGCTCGCCCGGATCGCCGTCGGCCACGCGCTGGACGCCGCCGCCGGGGCCGACCTGGTGATCGAGGAGGTCCCCGAGCGGCTGGAGCTCAAGCGCGAGGTCTTCGCCGAGCTGGACCGGATCTGCCCGGCCACCACCGTGCTCGCCACCGGCACCACCGCGCTGTCGGTGACCCGGATCGCCGCCGCCACCGCCCGCCCGGAGCGGGTGCTCGGCCTGCACTTCTTCAACCCCGTGCACACCATGAGGCTGGTCGAGGTGGTGCGCACCGTGCTCACCGCCCCGCAGGTGGCCGAGGACGCCGCGGCCTTCGCCCGGGACCTCGGCAAGGAGCCGGTGCCGGCCGGCGACCGGGCCGGCTTCGTGGTCAACGGCCTGCTCTTCGCCTACCTCAACCAGGCCGCCGCGATGTACGAGTCCAAGTACGCCACCCGGGAGGACATCGACGCCGCGATGCGGCTCGGCTGCGGCCTGCCGATGGGCCCGCTGGCGCTGCTCGACCTGATCGGCGTGGACACCGCCCGGACCGTCCTGGAGGCGATGTACGAGCAGTCGAAGGACCGGCTGCACGCGCCCGCGCCGATCCTCGGCCAGCTGGTCGCGGCCGGGCTGCTGGGCCGCAAGACCGGCCGCGGCTTCTACACCTACGAGGCGCCCGGCTCCTCGAAGACGGTCGGCGCCGCCACCGGCCCGGCCCGCGCCGGGGTCCCCGGCCGGGAGGTGCGGACCATCGGCGTCTGCGGCTCGGGCACCATGGCCACCGGCATCGTCGAGGTGTTCGCCAAGGCCGGGTACCCGGTGCTGCTGGCCGCCCGCGGCCGGGAGAAGGCGGAGCTGGCCAAGGCCCGGCTGGCGACGTCGCTGGAGCGCTCGGTGGCCAGGGGCCGGCTGACCGGGGAGCAGCGGGACGCCGCGCTGGCGCTGGTCACCCCGGTCGGGCGGTACGAGGAGCTGGCCGGGGTGGACCTGGTGGTGGAGGCGGTGGCCGAGGACCTCGCGGTCAAGCGCGAGCTGTTCGCCACCCTGGACGCGGTCGTCAAGCCGGGCGCGGTGCTGGCCACCACCACCTCCTCGCTGCCGGTGATCGGCTGCGCCTCGGCGACCTCGCGGCCGCAGGACGTCATCGGCATGCACTTCTTCAACCCGGCGCCCGCGATGCGGCTGGTCGAGGTGGTCTCCACGGTGCTGACCGCGCCGGACGTCACCGCGACCGTGCTGGAGCTGTGCACCCGGGTCCGCAAGCACCCGGTGGAGTGCGGGGACCGGGCCGGGTTCATCGTCAACGCGCTGCTCTTCCCCTACCTGAACGACGCGGTGCGGATGCTCCAGGAGCACTACGCGACGGTGGACGACATCGACACCGCGATGAAGCTCGGCTGCGGGTACCCGATGGGCCCGTTCGAGCTGCTGGACGTGGTCGGCCTGGACGTGTCGCTGACCATCGAGCGGGTGCTGCACCAGGAGTTCCGCGAGCCGGGCCTGGCGGCGGCGCCGCTGCTGGAGCACCTGGTGGCGGCGGGCTGCCTGGGCCGCAAGACCGGCCGCGGCTTCCGCGACCACGCGCGCCGATGACCACCCCGCCCCTCGGGGGACGGCCCGGC
>NZ_BAAAKJ010000074.1:12572-16896 GCF_039527695.1 Kitasatospora putterlickiae | reverse complement strand
GGCCGCCGCTCCGCCAGGAGCGGCCCGGCTGGGGGACGGGCGCGGTCGCGGCGCACTGGCCCAGGCCCGCGGTGAGCGGCCCGGTCGCCCCGGTGCGCCGGGCAAGGCCCGCGGACGCGGCGCCGGGGACGTGTAGCGTTCCGGGCATGGATCGGGTTCAGTCAGTCTCCCCGCAGCAATCCGCCCCGGCGCGGGACGGCCGGCCGGCCGGGAACGGCCAGGACGGGGGCCCGGGCAACCGCCGGGCGGCGGCGCAGCGCCAGCAGATGCGCCAGGACCTGGCCACCGCCGCGATGGAGCTGTTCGCCTCGCAGGGCTACGAGGAGACCACGGTCGACCAGATCGCGGCGGCGGCCGGGGTGGCCCGGCGGACCTTCTTCCGGTACTTCCGGTCCAAGGAGGAGGCGATCTTCCCGGACCACGACGACACCCTGGTCCGGGTGGCCGATCTGCTGGCCAGCGCGGAGCCCGAGGAGCACCCGCTGGACGTGGTCTGCCGGGGCATCAAGGAGGTGCTGCGGATGTACGCCTCCACGCCCGGGGTCTCGGTGGCCCGGTACCAGCTGATCCGTCAGGTGCCGGCGCTGCGCGAGCGGGAGATCGCCGTGGTGGCCCGGTACGAGCGGCTGTTCACCCGCTACCTGCTGGGCCGGTTCGACACCGCCGGGGAGATCCCCTCGGGCTGGCAGCACGGCGGCGAGGACGACTCGATGCTGGCCGAGGTGTCGGCGGCGGCCGTGGTCGCGGCCCACAACCACGTGCTGCGGCGCTGGCTGCGGGCGGGCGGGCGCGGTGACGTCGAGGCGCAGCTGGACCACTCGTTCGAGGTGATCCGGCGGACCTTCTGGGCGTCCAGCGAGCCGGGGGCCCGACGGCGCGGTGCCGTGGTGGCACCCGGTGCCAGTGGGACGGAGGCGGAGGCCGCGACGGCCAGCGCACTGAGTGCCAGTCCCGGAGGTGAGGTGCTCATCACAGTCGCCCGGACGGACGCTCCACTGGATGTCGTGGTGGACGCCGTGCGCGCCGCCCTGGAGGGCGCCAAGCGGGCCTGAGCGCAGGCTTTTTCGCAGGTCACGGCGGCTCGAAGGGCCCGTGTCGACAGGTCGGCACGGGCCCTTTCCATGTCTTTCGCAGGCCCCGCGCGAGGGGCCGAAAGCGGCCGGAATTACTGGCACGCCGTGTCTTTACGAGTGGCACAGGGTGCCACTACCTTGTTACCCACCAGTCGCGGCGCCGCGGCTCCCCACCACGGCGCGCCGTCGTACCGGCGCTCCCCCAACCCCGGGAGCGACCCACCGCAGTGCCAGGCCCACCAGCCGCCCCACCCACCACCCCGTTCAGCGAAGCCGGTGTCCGCTCCCGGCTCCCCCAGACGCCCTGTGCCCTCACACAGGTACGCCTTCGGAGGCAGCCATGAAGGAAATCCTCGACGCGATCCTCAGCCCCGACAGCACCTCGGCGGACTTCGCCCACGCGAAGCTGCCGGAGTCCTACCGGGCGGTGACGCTCCACAAGGACGAGGAGCAGATGTTCGCCGGCCTCGACAGCCGCGACAAGGACCCCCGCGAGTCCCTCCACCTCGACGAGGTCCCGCTGCCCGAACTGGGCCCGGGCGAGGCGCTGGTCGCCGTCATGGCGAGCGCCGTGAACTACAACACCGTGTGGAGCTCGATCTTCGAGCCGGTCTCCACCTTCGGCTTCCTGGAGCGCTACGGCCGGCTCTCGCCGCTGACCAGGCGCCACGACCTGCCGTACCACGTGGTCGGCTCCGACCTCGCCGGCGTGGTGCTGCGCACCGGCGCCGGGGTCAACGCCTGGAAGCCGGGCGACGAGGTGGTCGCGCACTGCCTGTCCGTCGAGCTGGAGTCCTCCGACGGCCACAACGACACGATGATGGACCCGGAGCAGCGGATCTGGGGCTTCGAGACCAACTTCGGCGGCCTGGCCCAGCTGGCCCTGGTGAAGACCAACCAGCTGATGCCCAAGCCCGCCCACCTGACCTGGGAGGAGGCCGCCTCCCCCGGCCTGGTCAACTCCACCGCCTACCGCCAGCTGGTCTCGCGCAACGGCGCGGGCATGAAGCAGGGCGACAACGTGCTGATCTGGGGCGCCAGCGGCGGCCTCGGCTCCTACGCCACCCAGTACGCGCTGGCCGGCGGCGCCACCCCGGTCTGCGTCGTCTCCAGCCCGCAGAAGGCGGAGATCTGCCGGGCGATGGGCGCCGAGGCGATCATCGACCGCTCCGCCGAGGGCTACCGGTTCTGGAAGGACGAGCAGACCCAGGACCCGCGCGAGTGGAAGCGGCTCGGCGGGCGGATCCGCGAGCTGACCGGCGGCGAGGACGTCGACATCGTCTTCGAGCACCCCGGCCGGGAGACCTTCGGCGCCAGCGTCTACGTCACCCGCAAGGGCGGCACCATCGTCACCTGCGCCTCCACCTCCGGTTTCACGCACCAGTACGACAACCGGTACCTGTGGATGTCGCTCAAGCGGATCGTCGGCTCGCACTTCGCCAACTACCGTGAGGCCTGGGAGGCCAACCGCCTGGTGGCCAAGGGGAAGATCCACCCGACCGTCTCCAAGGTGTACCCGCTGGAGCAGACCGGCCAGGCCGCGCTGGACGTCCACCACAACAAGCACCAGGGCAAGGTCGGCGTGCTCTGCCTGGCCCCCGAGGAGGGCCTGGGCGTGCGCGACGCCGAGCTGCGCGCCCGGCACCTGCCGGCCATCAATCTGTTCCGCGAGCTCGGCGAGCGGACCGTTCAGCCCGGCCGAGACATCTGAGGAAACCCTGATGAGTGATCAGAAGCGGGACCGGCCCTGGCTGATGCGCACCTACGCCGGGCACTCGACGGCCGAGGACTCCAACGCGCTGTACCGGCGGAACCTCGCGAAGGGCCAGACCGGCCTCTCCGTCGCCTTCGACCTGCCGACCCAGACCGGCTACGACTCCGACCACGTCCTCGCCCGCGGCGAGGTCGGCCGGGTCGGCGTGCCGGTGGGCCACGTCGGCGACATGCGGACCCTGTTCGACGGCATCCCGCTCGAACGGACCAACACCTCGATGACCATCAACGCCACCGCGATGTGGCTGCTGGCGCTCTACCAGGTGGTCGCCGAGGAGCAGGGCGCCGACATCGCCCGGCTCACCGGCACCACCCAGAACGACATCGTCAAGGAGTACCTGTCGCGCGGGACGCACGTCTTCCCGCCCGGCCCCTCGGTGCGCCTGATCACCGACATGATCGCCTACACGGTCGGGAACCTCCCGAAGTGGAACCCGATCAACATCTGCAGCTACCACCTCCAGGAGGCCGGGGCCACCCCGGTCCAGGAGATCGCCTACGCGATGTGCACGGCGATCGAGGTGCTGGACGCCGTCCGCGACTCCGGCCAGGTGCCGGCCGAGCGGATGGGCGAGGTCGTCGCCCGGATCTCCTTCTTCGTCAACGCCGGCGTGCGGTTCGTCGAGGAGATGTGCAAGATGCGGGCCTTCGGCCGGCTCTGGGAGCGGATCACCCGCGAGCGGTACGGCGTCGAGGACCCCCGGCAGCGCCGGTTCCGCTACGGCGTCCAGGTCAACTCGCTCGGCCTGACCGAGGCGCAGCCGGAGAACAACGTCCAGCGGATCGTGCTGGAGATGCTCGCCGTCACCCTCTCCAAGGACGCCCGCGCCCGCGCCGTCCAGCTGCCCGCGTGGAACGAGGCGCTCGGCCTGCCCCGGCCGTGGGACCAGCAGTGGTCGCTGCGGATCCAGCAGGTGCTCGCCTACGAGTCCGACCTGCTGGAGTACGGGGACCTCTTCAACGGCTCCGAGGTGATCGAGGCCAAGACCGCCGAGCTGCTGGCCGGCGCCGAGGCGGAGATCGCCAAGGTGCTGGAGATGGGCGGGGTCATCCCGGCCGTCGAGTCCGGCTACCTGAAGTCCAACCTGGTCGCCTCGCACGCGGCCCGCCGGGCCCGGATCGAGTCCGGCGAGGACCGGATCGTCGGGGTGAACTGCTTCGACACCACCGAGGAGAGCCCGCTCACGGCGGACCTCGACACCGCGATCATGGTCGTCGACCCGGCCTCCGAGCGGTCCGTGCTGGCCGCCCTGGAGGCCTGGCGCGGGCAGCGCGACGAGGCCGCCGCGCTGCGCGCCCTGGCGGAGCTCAAGGCGGTCGCCGCCACCGCCGAGAACCTGGTGCCGGCCACCCTGGCCTGCGCCCGCGCCGGGGTCACCACCGGCGAGTGGGCCTTCGCGCTGCGCGAGGTGTTCGGCGAGTACCGCGCGCCCACCGGCGTGGGCGGCGCCCCGGTCGCGGTCGCGGCCGAGCCGGGC
>NZ_BAAAKJ010000074.1:3513-12563 GCF_039527695.1 Kitasatospora putterlickiae | reverse complement strand
GCCGCGACCGCCGCCGAACTGGGCGCCGGCAAGCTGCGCCTGCTGGTCGGCAAGCCCGGCCTGGACGGGCACTCCAACGGCGCCGAGCAGATCGCCGTCCGGGCCCGCGACGCCGGGTTCGAGGTGGTCTACCAGGGCATCCGGCTCACCCCCGAGCAGATCGTCTCGGCCGCCGTCGCCGAGGACGTGCACTGCGTGGGCCTGTCGATCCTCTCCGGCGCCCACTCCGAGCTGGTCCCGGACGTGCTGCACCGGCTGCGCCGGGCCGGGGTGGAGGATGTCCCGGTGATCGTGGGTGGCATCATCCCGGCAGCGGACGGCGAGGCCCTCAAGGCCGCCGGCGTCGCCGCCGTGTTCACCCCGAAGGACTTCGGCATCACGACCATCATCGGCCGGATCGTGGACGAGATCCGGCTGGCCAACAGGCTCCAGCCCTGGACGCCCGCCCCGGCCGCCACGACCAGCTGACCCGGAAGGAACCACCCCCTCATGTCCCACCCGTCGCCCGCCACCACCCTTCTTTCGAGCGGCTCCGCCGCGACCCCCGACCGCCTGCGCCCGCGCCGCTCCTGCCTGGCCGTACCCGGCAGCAACCCGCGCTTCCTGGAGAAGGCCCAAGGCCTGCCCGCCGACCAGGTCTTCCTCGACCTGGAGGACGCCTGCGCCCCGCTGGTCAAGGAGAGCGCCCGGCACAGCGTCGTCGACGCGCTGAACAACGGCGACTGGGGCGGCAAGACCCGCGTCGTGCGGGTCAACGACTGGACGACCCACTGGACCTACCGCGACGTGATCACCGTCGTCGAGGGCGCCGGCCCCAACCTCGACTGCCTCATGCTGCCGAAGGTCCAGGACGCCGAGCAGGTCAAGGCGCTCGACCTGCTGCTCACCCAGATCGAGAAGACCATGGGCTTCGAGGTCGGCCGGATCGGCATCGAGGCGCAGATCGAGAACGCCAAGGGCCTGATCAACGTCGACACGATCGCCCAGGCCTCGCCCCGCCTGGAGACCATCATCTTCGGCCCGGCCGACTTCATGGCCTCGATCAACATGAAGTCCCTGGTGGTCGGCGAGCAGCCGCCCGGCTACCCGGCCGACGCCTACCACTACATCCTGATGCGCATCCTGATGGCCGCCCGCGCCCACGACCTCCAGGCGATCGACGGCCCCTACCTGCAGATCCGCAACCAGGAGGGCTACCGCGAGGTGGCCGGCCGCGCCGCCGCGCTGGGCTTCGACGGCAAGTGGGTGCTGCACCCGGACCAGGTCGCCGCCGCCAACGAGATCTTCTCGCCCTCGCAGGAGGACTACGACCACGCGGAGCAGATCCTCGACGCCTACGACTGGTGCACCTCCGAGGCCGGCGGCTTCAAGGGCTCGGCGATGCTCGGCGACGAGATGATCGACGAGGCCAGCCGCAAGATGGCGCTGGTCGTCTCCGGCAAGGGCCGCGCCGCCGGCATGAAGCGCACCTCCACCTTCGAGCCCCCGCAGGCCTGAGGCCGGTTAGGAACCATCGATCATGCAGTTCGGACGCACCTACGAGGAGTTCGAGGTCGGCGCGGTGTACAAGCACTGGCCCGGCAAGACGGTCACCGAGTACGACGACCACCTGTTCTGCCTCCTCACCATGAACCACCACCCGCTCCACCTGGACACCAACTACGCGGAGCGGACCACCGACTTCGGCCGGAACGTGGTGGTGGGCAACTACGTCTACTCGCTGCTGCTCGGCATGTCCGTCCCGGACGTCTCCGGCAAGGCGATCGCCAACCTGGAGATCGAGTCGCTGCGGCACGTCGCGCCGACCTTCCACGGCGACACCGTCTACGGCGAGACCACCGTGCTCGACAAGTGGCCGTCCAAGTCCAAGGACGACCGCGGCATCGTGTACGTCGAGACCACGGGCTACAAGCAGGACGGCACGGTCGTCTGCGTCTTCCGCCGCAAGGTGATGGTGCCGACCGCGACCTACATCGAGGCGCGCGGCGGCGAGCAGCCCGGCCGGCCGGCGCCGCTCGGCTGAGCCCGGCTCCTCCCCCAGAGCCCCGGACGGGCCGGCCGCCGTCATCGGCCGTGCCCGACCCGGTTCACGGGGGCTCCGCGGAAGCCACGCCCGCGGAGCCCCCGTCCCCCCCTCCTCCCTTCCCTCAGGCATGACAGGAGCCGCACGATGGGACGCCTCGCACAGACCGACGGCCTCACCGAGATCCAGCGGGACATCCTCGCCACCGTGCGCGAGTTCGTCGACAAGGAGATCATCCCGGTCGCGACCGAGCTGGAGCACAAGGACGAGTACCCGGCCGCGATCGTCGAGGGCATGAAGCGGCTCGGCCTCTTCGGCCTGACCATCCCCGAGGAGTACGGCGGCCTCGGCGAGTCGCTGCTCACCTACGCCCTGGTGGTGGAGGAGATCGCCCGCGGCTGGATGTCCGTCTCCGGCATCGTCAACACCCACTTCATCGTCGCGCACATGATCAACGCGCACGGCACCCAGGAGCAGAAGGACCACTTCCTGCCGAAGATGGCCGCCGGCGAGATCCGCGGCGCCTTCTCGATGTCCGAGCCGGGCCTCGGCTCCGACGTCGCCGCGATCAGCACCAAGGGCGTCAAGGACGGGGACGGCGGGTTCTACGTCCTCAACGGCCAGAAGATGTGGCTGACCAACGGCGGCACCTCCACCCTGGTCGCGGTGCTCTGCAAGACCGACGAGGGCGGCTCCACCCCGTACAAGAACATGACCACCTTCCTGATCGAGAAGACGCCGGGATTCGGGCCGAACCCGGCCGTCCCGGGCCTCACGGTGCCCGGCAAGATCGAGAAGATGGGCTACAAGGGCGTCGACACCACCGAGCTGGTCCTCCAGGACGTCCGCGTCCCGGCGAACCGGATCCTCGGCGGCGTCCCCGGCCGCGGCTTCTACCAGATGATGGACGGCGTGGAGGTCGGCCGGGTCAACGTGGCCGCGCGCGGCTGCGGCGTCGCCCGGCGCGCCTTCGAGCTGGGCATCGCCTACGCCCAGCAGCGCACCACCTTCGGCAAGCCGATCGCCGAGCACCAGGCCATCCAGTTCAAGCTCGCCGAGATGGCCACCAAGGTCGAGGCCGCCCACCAGATGATGGTGATGGCCGCCCGCAAGAAGGACGGCGGGGAGCGCAACGACCTGGAGGCCGGCATGGCCAAGTACCTGGCCTCCGAGTACTGCAAGGAGGTCGTCGAGGACTCCTTCCGGATCCACGGCGGCTACGGCTTCTCCAAGGAGTACGAGATCGAGCGGCTCTACCGGGAGGCCCCGATGCTGCTGATCGGTGAAGGTACTGCGGAGATCCAGAAGATGATCGTCGGGCGCCGCCTGCTGGAGGAGTACCGCGCGGCGCGGTGAGCGCGGGGTGCGCGGAGCGATCCGCGGGCCCCGGAGGCCGCCGGTCGACGGACGTGCGGGTCCGTCCCGGCACCGTGCCGTGCCCCCGCCCGGCCGCCTGGTCCGCCCCGGGTCGGGCACGGCCCACCGAAGCGGCCGCAGGGCGTACACCCGCTGTACCCGCCCCGCGGCCGCTTCGGCGCACCCCCGACGGCGCCCCGACGGGCGGCCCCGCAGCGGCCGTCCGGGCACGGTTGAGACATGAGTCACCAGCTTCGCCCGGTCCCTTGGGAACCGGAGCACGGCCAGCTACGGTCGTAGGGAGGGGGCGCGACCGCGCCTCCGGCAGGTCACATGACGAGCAGGCGGGTTGCCCACCCACCGTCTGCTCCCGATAGCATCCACCGGGACAGCAGACGTCCCTCTATTACCCGATCCCGCGGTGGCCCCCGTCCAGCGGCCATGATCCCCCGCGACAAAGGTCTTCGATGCCCATCAGCCCGTCCCCTCACACCTCCGTCACGGACCGCGATGCCCTCGCAGCCACGACGGCCGGTCGTCGGCCCCGCGTGACCATCGCGCGCGGAGCCACCCCCTGGTTCGTCCCCACCCTCGCCACGGCCGCCGTGACCACCGCCCTCACCCGGCGCAGTGGCGCGTGGGCCCTGGCGGCGGTACCCGCCTGCGCGCTCGGCGCCGGCATGCTGTGGTTCTTCCGCGACCCCGAGCGTGAGATCGGCACCGGCAGAGTGATCTCGCCCGCCGACGGCGTGGTCCAGAGCATCGACGCGTGGCCGGACGGCCGGACCCGCGTGGCGATCTTCATGAGCCCGCTCAACGTCCACGTGAACCGGGCCCCGCTGCCCGGCACCGTGACCTCCGTCGAGCACGTGCCCGGTGGCTTCGTGCCCGCGTTCAACAAGGACAGCGACCAGAACGAGCGGGTCGTCTGGCACTTCGACACCGAGCTCGGCGACATCGAGATGGTGCAGATCGCGGGCGCCGTGGCGCGCCGCATCGTGCCGTACGTGGACGCCGGTACCAAGGTCGAGCAGGGCGAGCGGATCGGTCTGATCCGGTTCGGGTCCCGGGTCGACACCTACCTGCCGGCCGGCGTCGAGGTCGGCGTCGAGGTCGGCCAGAAGACCACCGCCGGGGTGACGCGCCTTGACCGTGACTGATCCTGAGACGATCGTCGGCCTGGACGACGAGGAGGCGGTCCTGCGCCGCCGCCGCTGGGCGCGCGACCGCGAGCTTCGCGCGCCGCGCTCGCCGCAGCACCTGTCGACCGCCGACTTCCTGACCCTGGGGAACGCCGTCTGCGGCTTCCTGGCGATCTACTCGATCACCACCGGGGTACTCGTCCCGCACATCACCAACCCGGACGCCGCGCCGGACAAGCACAGCGCCGCCACCGCGGTCACGCTGCTGCTGATCGGCTCGATGTGCGACCTGTTCGACGGGCTGGTGGCGCGCAAGCTGCGCTCCTCCGCGCTCGGGGCCGAACTCGACAACCTGGCCGACCTGATCAGCTTCGGCATCGCGCCGGCCTACTTCGTCGCGGTCTGGGGCATGGTCTCGCCCGACTCCGACAGCCGCCTCTCGGCGCTGATCGCGCTGACCGTGCTGCTCGCGGTGGTGCTGCGGCTCGCCCGCTTCTCCGCCGTGAAGGTGCGGCCCGGGGTGTTCCAGGGCATGCCGTGCCCGATGGGCGCCATGACGGTGATCGCCATCGTGCTGCTCGACCCGCCGTTCCTGCCCGGTCTGCTCGCCATCTTCGGCGCGGCGTACCTCATGGTCAGCCGGATCGAGTACCCCAAGCCGCAGGGCCTGCTGGCCACCGCCACGCTCTGCTGGATCGTCGTCTCGATCGGCTGCCTGGCGGCCTGGGCGACCGGTCTGCCGGGCGGCGACAACCTGCTGCACATCGGCGCGTTCGCGCAGATCGCGCTCGCCGCGATGGCGCCGCTGCTGGTCATCCGCCGCAAGGTGGGGCAGAAGGTCGGCGACGTCCGGGCGCGCCGCGCGGAGTCGCGGGTCGGCTGACGTTCCTCGGACGGGCACGCGGAAGGGCCCGGCTCCCCTCGGGGGGCCGGGCCCTTCCGCGTGTGCGCTCCGGTCCGGGCTACGCGCCGCCGCGGTGGACGCTGAAGGCCGAGCGGCGGGCCGCGCGGGCCACGCCCGGGTCCGGGTGGACGCCGGAGACGGCGGTCAGCACCGAGGCCGCCCGCGGGTGCCCGGACTGCCGGGCCCGGGCGAACAGCCGCACCGGGTCGCCGGCCGAGGCGCCCTCCACGTGGCCGACGAGCAGTTCCGTTTCCCCGTGGTCGAGCACGGCGGCGGCGGTGTCCACCCAGAGCCAGGCGGCGTCCTCCGCGCCCAGCACGTCGGCCGGGGAGACCCCCTCGTCCGAGCGCTCGGCCAGCCAGAGCAGCGCGTACGGGCGCAGCACCGCCTCGTCGACGCAGGCCCGGACGGCCTGCTCGGCGGTCACGCCGGCCACCCGCAGCGCCTCGAAGGCCAGGCCGCGCACCAGCGCGTCCTCGCCCTGCGCGGCCTCCAGCAGCTCGGCCACCGCCCGGTCGGCCGGACGGGCGGCCAGCCAGGCCCGGTACTCGGCGCGGGCCGGGCCCGGCGAGTAGTCGGCGCAGGCGCTCAGCAGTTCCAGCGCGCTCTGCTCGATGTGTCCGGCGGCGGTCTGCGCGACGGTGCAGATCTCCTCCAGCTTGGCCCGCACCGCCCAGTGCCCGAGCGGGGAGAGCTCGGCCGCGTTGTCCCGGCGGGACAGCGCGCCGACGGCGGCCAGGCCGTCCAGCATCCAGTCCAGGACGGCGGCGACGTCGGCGGGCGCGGCCGGGGTGTCGATCTGCGGCTCGCGGCAGGTGCCGCGGACGGCGGAGACGGCGGAGGCCGCGTGCGGGACGGGCGAGAGGCCGAAGGTGCCCTCGCCGCCGCCGACCCGGCGCTCGTCCAGGCCGCGCCTGAGCAGCTCCAGCAGCTCGATGTCGGCCACCGGGCCGTCCACCAGGTGGAGGAAGGAGAGCAGCTGTGGTGCCTGGTCGACGGCCTGCCCGGCGAGCACCGCGAAGACGCCGCGCAGGGCGGCGGGCGGCACCGGGGCGAGCAGCGTCCAGGCGTCGAACAGGGCCGACCAGCCGCGGACCACCGCCTCGTCGTCGTGCTCCCAGGCGTGCAGGCGCCAGCCGGGGACGGCACCGCCGTCCCGGGCCTCGACCAGGCCGACCAGCAGGGCCTGGCCCCACGCCTTGGCGGCGGCGCCCACCGTCATGGCGAGGGCGCGGCCGGCGGCGCGGGCGTCGTCGGGGAGCAGCTCGCCGCGCTTGTCGACCTCGTCGAGATCGCCGGCCCAGCGGGCGATCCGGACGGCGTCGACCAGCATGCGGCGGGCCAGCGGGGCGAGTTCGGCGGGGGCGGGGAAGCCCTCCGGCACGGGGACCCGGCCGCGGCCGGGTGCGGGGGCGGGGCCTCGTCGGCGGGGTACGCCCGGGGCCCCCGGCCTGGCTCCGGCGGGGCGGTGGGCCGTTCCGGGGAGACGGGTCACCGTCGCACCGGTACCGATCGTCGGCGGGAGCGGGGCATCACGGTCGCGCGGATTCCGAGACGTCACGTCGAGCAGTCTTCCCCTTGTACCGGCCATCTGTCACATCCGGTTCCCCGCGCGGGGCGGGCGGGGGGCGCGGGGGCTCCACAAGATCGGGCAACAGAGGCCAAACCGGCTGGCTTGATCTTAGTGGCGGGTCCATGCCAGGTGGAACCGGGTGCACCGCGGATTCCGGACGCGGGCGGGGCCGGGACGGGACGGAAGGGGACGGGGAGGCGGCCGGGAGGGGATCAGCAGAACGGGGTGAGCCAGCGGCGCAGGGTCTCGGCGTAGCGGTCCGGAGCGGTGTTCCACAGGGCCGCGTGGTCACCCCCGGGAAAGGCCTGGAGGTTGACCACGTCCGGGCGGCGGTGGGCGAGGCGCTCGGCGGCGGCGAACGGGGCCACCGGGTCGTCGGGGCCGTGCAGCACCAGGGTGGGCACCCGCAGGTCGGTGCCGTCGGCGAGGCGGGCGAAGTCGGCCAGATCCACGCCGGTGCGCCCCTCGGCGGCGAGCGCGCCCAGTTCGGCGGCCGCGCCCCGGAATCCGGACCGGGCGGTGGCCCGGCGGGCGGTGGCCGGCCAGTCCAGCACCGGCGAGTCCAGCACCAGGCTGCTGATCGCGGAGGCGAGGTCCGAGCGGGCGGCGGTGTGCAGGGCCATCGTGGCGCCGAGCGACCAGCCGTAGAGGACCACCCGGCCCGCGCCGGCGTCCAGGGCGGTCCGCACCGCCGCCTCGACGTCCCGCCACTCGGTCTCGCCGAAGTGGCCGAGGCCGTCCGGGGAGGCGGGGGCCCCGGCGTCGCCCCGGTAGCTGACGACCAGGGCGGGCAGGTCGAGGCGGCGCAGCTCGGGCAGGACCGGCAGGGCCTGCCCCCGGTCGGCGTCGGGGCCGTGCACCAGGATCACCCAGGTGCCGCGCTTGCCGTCCAGCCGCCAGGCGGGCATCGCGCCGAGCTCGCCCTCGACGGCGGTGTCGGCGAACGGCAGGCCGAGCGCCCGCGCCGGGTCGCCGAGGTGGACGCGGGGGGTGAAGCGGACCTCGGTGCCGGGGGTCAGGGTGCCCCGGTCGGCGCGGACCAGGCGGCGGGTGACGCCCTGCTCGTCGCGGTGCAGGACCTCCTCGACGACCGCGTGGCCGTCCTCGCCCCACTCCACGGCCCAGCGGCCCGGGCGCTCGCTCGCCGGGCCGCGGGTGAAGGTGACCCGCCCCGCGCCGAGGCTCTGGACGAGCACCGGGCCGGCCTTGACGCGGTCCTTCCCGGCCGGGCGGACCATCCGCTCGGACGCCCGGCGGCCGATCACCAGGACGGCGGCCCCGGTGCCGACGGCGGCCGCCACGGTGGCCGCGATTCCCCAACGCATACTCGCTCCCCGGTGCTCGGTGTCTGGACCCACCTCTCAGTCCACTCGCGCGGGCGGGTGGAAGCCAGTAGGACACGTCCGTACGGGTTGTTCCGGGAGGAAGATCACACCGGTACGACGGGGCGGCGGGGCGTGTGACCAACACCCTCCACCACCTCGGTTGACTCCCGGTTCGGGCCCGTGATGGGATCCTTCAGCCAATACGGAGGCATGCAGAGGAAGCCGGTGCGAGTCCGGCGCGGTCCCGCCACTGTCACCGGGGAGCACGACCGGAACACGCCACGGCGGGCCGTCAGAAGCCGCTGGAAGGCCCGGGGTGTGCGTTCGACCCGGAAGCCAGGAGACTCTCGCCCCCGGTTCGTCGATCCAGGGCGCGGACCCTGAGTGAGGACACGCACGCGATGCTGCGCCCTGCCCCGCGCCCGCTGAGCCGGGCCGTCGCCTTCGGCGCGGGCGCCGTCGCCGGCTACCTGGCCGACGCCCGGTTCGCCGACCCGCGCCGGGGCCACCCGGTGGCCGGCTTCGGCTCCGCCGCCGGCCGGCTGGAACGCCTCCTCTGGCGCGACCACCGCGCCGCCGGCACCGCCTTCACCGCCCTGGCCGTGGGCACCGTCGCGGCCGGCGCGTTCGCCGCCGACCGGCTGCTGGCCCGCCGTCCGCTCGGCCGGACCTCGTCGTCGCTCCGCGCCCGCGGCACCTCGTGCACGCCGACCAGCCGGGCCAGTGA
>NZ_BAAAKJ010000074.1:0-3466 GCF_039527695.1 Kitasatospora putterlickiae | reverse complement strand
ACGGTGCTCGGCGGCACCTCGCTGACCCGGGAGGCCCGCACCATCGGCCGGTCCCTGGCGGCGGGCGATCTGACGGCGGCCCGGGAGCGGTTGCCGCACCTGTGCGGACGCGACCCGAGCGCGCTGGACGAACGGCAGCTGGCCCGCGCGGTCGTCGAGTCGGTGGCCGAGAACACCGCCGACGCCGTGGTCAACGCCCTGGTGTGGGGCGGTCTCGCGGGCAGCCCGGGCCTGCTGGCGTTCCGCGCGGTGAACACCCTGGACGCGATGGTCGGTCACCGCTCGCCCCGCTACGCCCGGTTCGGCTGGGCCTCGGCGCGGCTGGACGACGTGGCCGGCTGGCCCGGCGCGCGGCTGACCGCGCTGCTGGCGGTGGCCGCCGCCCCCGAACCGCGCACCGCCTGGCGGGTCTGGCGGCGCGACGGCTCGGCGCACCCCAGTCCGAACGCCGGTCAGGCCGAGTCCGCCTTCGCGGGCGCGGTGGGCGTGCGCCTCGGCGGCACGCTCCGGTACGGCGAGCGCGTGGAGCACCGCCCCGTGCTGGGCGGGGAGCTGCGCGCCGTCGGGGTGGACGACATCGAACGGGCGTGTGTGCTCTCCCGGCGGGTGAGCGCGCTGGCCCTGGGTACGACGGTCGCCGGGCACCTGGTGCTCCGGGCCGCGCTGGGCGGGAACTCCCCGGCCAGGGGAAGGGGTGGGGCATGAGCAAGGCACTGCTGGTCGCCGGGACGACCTCGGACGCCGGCAAGAGCGTGGTCACCGCGGGCATCTGCCGCTGGCTGGCCCGGCAGGGTGTCGCGGTCGCGCCGTTCAAGGCGCAGAACATGTCGCTGAACTCGTTCGTCACCGCCGACGGCGCCGAGATCGGCCGCGCGCAGGCGATGCAGGCGCAGGCGGCCCGGGTGGAGCCGGAGGCGGCGATGAACCCGGTGCTGCTCAAGCCCGGTGCCGACGGCCGCAGCCAGGTGGTGCTGCTGGGCCGGCCGGTCGCCGAGGTCGGCGCGCTGGACTACCGCGAGCGCAAGCCGGTGCTGCTGGAGCGCGCCCTGGAATGCCTGGCGGACCTGCGCGGCCGCTTCGACGTGGTGGTCTGCGAGGGCGCGGGCTCGCCCGCCGAGATCAACCTGCGCGACCGCGACATCGCCAACATGGGCCTGGCCACCGCCGCCGGACTGCCGGTCGTCGTGGTCGGCGACATCGACCGGGGCGGCGTGTTCGCGGCGATGTACGGGACGCTGGCGCTGCTGTCGGCGGAGGACCAGCGGCACGTGGCGGGCTGGTTCGTCAACAAGTTCCGCGGCGACGCCCGGCTGCTCGCCCCCGGCCTGGAGATGCTGCGCGAGCTGACCGGCCGTCCGGTGCTCGGCACCCTGCCGATGCTGGCGGACCTGTGGCTGGACGCCGAGGACTCGCTCGACCTGTCGACCGTCGTCGACCGGACCGCCGCGCGCGGCCCGGTCGGCCCGGACGTGCTGCGGGTGGCCGTGCTGCGCTTCCCCCGGCTGTCCAACTTCACCGACCTGGACGCGCTCGCCCAGGAACCCGGCGTCCTGGTCCGCTGGGCCACCCGGCCGGAGGAGCTGGCCGACGCCGACCTCGTCGTGCTGCCCGGCACCCGGGCCACCGTGGCGGACCTCGGCTGGCTGCGCGAGCGCGGCCTGGAGCCGGTGCTGAAGGCGCGGGCGGCGGCCGGTCGGCCACTGCTCGGGGTCTGCGGCGGCTACCAGATGCTGGCGCGCTCGATCGTGGACGAGGTCGAGTCGAAGGCGGGCGCGGTGGACGGCCTCGGGCTGCTGCCGGCCCGGGTGCGGTTCGGCGCGGAGAAGGTGCTCGCCCGGCCCGTCGGCGAGGCGTTCGGGGAGCGGGTCGAGGGCTACGAGATCCACCACGGCGTGGTCACCGTGGAGGGTGGGGAGCCGTTCCTGGACGGGTGCCGGGTGGGCCAGGTGTGGGGGACGACCTGGCACGGCGCGCTGGAGAACGACGGCTTCCGGCGCGCGCTGCTGCGCGAGGTCGCGGCGGCGGCCGGCCGGGCGTTCGTCCCCGCGCCGGACACCTCGTTCGCGGCCGCGCGGGAGGCCCGGCTGGACCGGCTGGGCGAGCTGATCGAGGAGCACGCGGACACCGACGCGTTGTGGAAGCTGATCGAGGGCGGGGTACCGGCGGCCGGATCGCTGCCGTTCCTGGCGCCCGGGGCCCCTGGGAGCATGCATGAGTGACGTCCGTTATCCGTTCACCGCGATCGTCGGCATGGCCGACCTGCGGCTCGGCCTGCTGCTGAACGCGGTCTCCCCGGCGGTCGGCGGGGTGCTGGTGCGCGGCGAGAAGGGCACCGCCAAGTCGACCATGGTGCGCGCGCTGGCCGGGCTGCTGCCGTCCATCGCCACCGTCGACGGCTGCCGTTTCGCCTGTGACCCGGCGGCGCCGGACCCGCAGTGCCCGGACGGCGCGCACACCGCGGGCCCCGCGTCCGGCGAGCGCCCGGCCCGGCTGGTCGAGCTGCCGGTCGGCGTCTCCGAGGACCGGATCGTCGGCTCGCTGGACCTGGAGCGGGCGCTCGCCGAGGGCGTCAAGGCGTACGAGCCGGGCCTGCTCGCCCAGGCGCACCGCGGCGTGCTCTACATCGACGAGGTGAACCTGCTCCAGGACCACGTGGTGGACCTGCTGCTGGACGCCGCCGCGATGGGCCGCTCCTACGTCGAGCGCGAGGGCGTGTCGGTGCGGCACGCGGCGCGCTTCCTGCTGGTCGGCACGATGAACCCGGAGGAGGGCGAGCTGCGGCCGCAGCTGCTCGACCGGTTCGGCCTGACGGTGGAGATCGCCGCGACCCGGGAGCCGGTGGAGCGTGCCGAGGTGGTGCGCCGACGGCTCGCCTACGACGCCGACCCGGCCGCTTTCGCCGCCCGCTTCGCCGAGGACGAGCGGGCGCTGGCGGCGCGGATCACCGCCGCGCGGGAGCTGCTGGGGCGGGTGGAGCTGACCGACACGGCGCTGCGCCAGATCACCGCCGTCTGCGCGGCGTTCGAGGTGGACGGGCTGCGCGCGGACATCGTGATGGCGCGTACCGCCGTCGCGCTGGCCGCCTGGGCGGGGCGCGCCGAGGTGCTGGCGGAGGACGTCCGCAAGGCCGCCCAGCTCGCGCTGCCGCACCGCCGCCGGCGCAACCCGTTCGACGCTCCCGGGCTGGACGAGGAGCAGCTGGACCGGCTGCTGGAGGAGCACGCCGAACAGGAGCACAGCGAGCAGGACCACGCCGAGCAGGAGCCGGAGACCTCGGGGGCGCCGGAGGACGACCCGGATCCGGAGGGCGGCCCGGACGGTCCCGACGGCGACGGTCCGCAGGACGGCGGCCCCGACGGCGGTGGGGGCGGCGCGCCGGAGCCCGCCGGCCCGGACGGGCCTCCCGTCGAGGCGGCGGACACGGCGGACCCGGCGGACGGGCAGGACGCCGCCGCCCCGCAGCCCG
>NZ_BAAAKJ010000073.1:20640-23434 GCF_039527695.1 Kitasatospora putterlickiae | reverse complement strand
CGGCGACCGGGTCGGCGTCCACCTCGCCCGCACCCTCGACCTGCCGGTCGCGCTGCTCGCCGCCTGGCGCGCCGGCGGCGCCTACGTGCCGCTCGACCCCGCCTACCCCGCCGAGCGGATCGCCTACATGGCCGCCGACGCCCGCCTCACCGCCGTGGTCAGCGCCGAGCCGGCACCGCCCGTCCCGGCCGGCGTCGCGGTGCTGCGCCCCGACGCCGCCGCGTCCGCGCCCCTCCAGGACGCCGCCCCGCACCCGCTGGACCCCGCCTACGTCATCTACACCTCCGGCTCCACCGGCCGCCCCAAGGGCGTCGAGGTGCCGCACGGCGCCGTCGCCGACCTCGCCGCCGGGCTGGAGGCGATCGGCGCCTACCGAGGCGAGCCGTCCGTCGTCGCCTGGAACGCCAGCGTCTCCTTCGACGCCTCCGTCCAGCAGTGGATCCGGATCTGCCGCGGCGACACCCTCGTCCTCATCGACGACGCCCGGCGCGCCGACCCCGCCCGGCTGGCCGCGCTGCTCGCCGAGCACGCCGTCACCGACCTCGACCTGACCCCCTCCCACTGGCGGCTGCTCCGCGAGCCGCTGCTCGACCCGGGGAACCGCGCCGGCGTCCCGCGCCTGTTCATGGGCGGCGAGCCGGTCCCCGAGCGCACCTGGCGCGAACTGGCCGACGCCGGCATCGAGGCGTTCAACCTGTACGGGCCCACCGAGTGCACCGTCGACGCCATCGCCGCCCGGATCACCGGCCCCGGCCCGCACCTCGGCACGCCGCTGCCCGGCGTCCGCGCCCACCTGCTGGACGAGCGGCTGACTCCGGTCACCGAGCCCGGCGCGGTCGGCGAACTGTACCTGGGCGGGCCGGGCCTCGCGCACGGCTACGCCGGACGGCCCGGGTTGACCGCCGGACGCTTCGTCGCCGACCCGTTCACACCGGGCGAGCGGATGTACCGCACCGGCGACCAGGCCCGCCGCACCGCCGACGGCCTGCTGGAGTACGCCGGCCGGGTGGACCGCCAGGTCAAGCTGCGCGGCTTCCGCGTCGAACCGGGCGAGGTCGAGCACGCGGTCGCGGCGCTGGACGGCGTCACCGCCGCCGCCGTCACCCTGCACGAGCCCGCGCCCGGGGACACCCGCCTCGCCGCCTACGTCACCGGCCCGTCGGCCGATCCCGCCACCCTGCTCGCGGCCCTGCGCGCCGTGCTGCCCGCGCACCTGGTGCCGGCCACCGTGACCGTGCTCGACGCCCTGCCGCTCACCCCGAACGGCAAGGTCGACCACCGCGCCCTGCCCGCGCCCGCCCCCGAGCCGGCCGCGGAGAGCACCGGCGGGGGAGTGGCGGAGCAGGTCGCCGACGTGTGGCGCACCGTGCTCGGCGTCCCCGAGGTCCTGCCCACCGACGACTTCCTCACCCTCGGCGGCCACTCCCTCGCCGCCCTGCGCGTCGTCCACCTGCTGCGCCGCAAGCTCAACGTCGAACTCCAACTGCGCCACCTGCTCGACGCCGCCGACCTGGCCGCCTTCACCGCCGCCGTCGAGCACGCCACCACCGCCACCCCGGCCCCCGCCCGCCCCGCCCTCACCCCCCGCCGCCCGGCCGTCCGATGAGCACGACCACCCCTCCGCCCGGCCGGCCGGTTGCGGCTTCCGCTGCTGGTCCGGTGGCGGCTGCGGAGCACCTGGCTCCCGCCTCGGTCGTTGGTCGGCCGGTTGAGGCTTCTGCTGCCGGTCTGATGGCGGCTGCCGTCGAGTTTGGGTTTGTGGCTTCTGCGGTCTGCCCGTCGGGGTCGGCTTCCGCTGCCGGTCCGACGGCGACCACCATCCACCGCGCGATCTCCGCCCGCACAGCCCACCCGCCGACTTCCGCTCCCGCCGCCCAGCTCGTGAGCTCGCCGACCTCTGCTTCCGGCGCCGCTCCGATGTCGACCGCCGCCTACCCTGCGCCCGTTGCTTCGCTCGCCGGCCTCGCGACTGACATGCCTGCCGACCGTCCCGCGTATCCGACGACTTCGGCTCCTACCACCCACCCTCCGACCGTTGTGGCTTCGGGCCTGGCTGGTCTGGTGGCGGTTGGTGGCCGGTGTTCGGCTGAGGTGTGGACCGCTGGTCTTGCTGACGGTGCGTCGTTCGCTGTGGCCTCGGGTCCGGCCGGCCTGGCGGCAGCCGACCCGGTAGCCGGTGGTTCGTCGACCACGGCCGATCCGCGAGGGGCCGGTGTCGACGTGCTGGCCCCGGCTGACGGGCTCTCGGGCGTTGTGGCTCCGGAGTCGGCCGACTTGGTGGCGGCCGGTCAGTTGGATGGTCGGTGGGGCGTGCCACCCGCCGCAGCGGATGCGGCGCAGGTCTCGACCGCTGTTTCGGCTGATGCCCTGCCGGTGAACCCGGCCGCAGGCTCGGCCGCTACCCCGGCCGGTGTGCGGGCCCGTCGTTCGGCGGTCTCGCTCGCGGCCGGTCCGGCGACCACCCCGGGCCCGGCGCGGATCGCGCTTCCGGGGCCGCCCATGCCCGTGGCGGCGGGACTCTCGGATGGCAGGCCGATTGCTCCGGCCGCTGCGGTGGCCGGCCGGCCACCGACCGTGGCACGCCCGTGGTCTGAGCGCGCTCTGGCCTTCGGCCCGGCCGGCCGGCCGTCGTTGGCGGCCGAACCGGTCGACGGTGCGTCCGCCGCTTCGGCCAACGGTCCGGTTCGTGCGTCGACCGCCGTCGAACCGCGGCCGGCCGGTGGGCCAGCCCAGGCCCCGGCCGTCCCGGCGGCGGCGCCCAGCCCAAGCAGCAGCGCGGGGTCGCCCCGACGCC
>NZ_BAAAKJ010000073.1:19473-20559 GCF_039527695.1 Kitasatospora putterlickiae | reverse complement strand
CGGACGGCCTGCCGACCGCCCCGGCTGTGGACAGCCCGGGCTCTTCCGACGGTCCGCCGCTCGGATCCCGCCCGGGTTCGGCGCGGACCTTCCGCCCTGGCGCGCCCGGGCCCGTGACCGGTGGTGCGGCGGATGGTGGGCCTGCCGCCTCTGTCCGCCCCGGCCCGGCGCGGACCTTCCGCCCTGGCGCGCCCGGGCCCGTGACCGGTGGTGCGGCGGATGGTGGGCCCGCTGCCTCCTCCCGTCCGCCGATCACCTCCCGGCCGCGTCCGGCCGCAGGCTCTCTCCCGCACCGTCCGCCGGTTACCGCCCGCCCGAGGCCGGCAGCGGCTCCGCCACCGTCATCGTCGCCACCGCCACCAGTTCGCGTCCACGCCGTGCCCGCCGCGCGGCCCCGGACCGAGGGGGACTGGTTCCTCCTCCCCGCGCCCCAACCTTCCACCCCCGTGCGCCTGTTCTGCTTCCCGCACGCCGGGGGCGACGCGACCGCGTTCACACCCCTCGCCCGGGCCATCGCGCCCGCCGCCGAGGTGTGGGCGCTGCGCCCGCCCGCCCGGGGCGGCCGTAGCCGGGATCCGATGCCCGCCGACTTCGCCGCGCTGGTCGAGGACGTCGCCGGGGCGCTCGCTCCGCACATCGGCTCAGGGCACCGGGTCGCGTTCTACGGGCAGAGCTTCGGCGCCCTGCTCGCCTACGAGGTGGCCCGGGCGCTGCCCGCCCCGCGCCGGCCAGGGCTGGTCGTCGTGGCGGGGGCGCCGTGCCCGGCCGAGTGGACCGAGCGCGAGTCCAAGGACCTCGACGCGGCCGAACTCCTGCGCCTGACCGGCCTGGAGGAACTGGTCCGGGCCGATCCGGAGCTGGTCGAACTCGCCCTCGGCGGCATCCGCACCGATCTCGCCGTGAGTGCCACCTACCGGCACCGGCCGCACACGCCGATCGGCTCCGCGCTGTACGCGCTGGCCGGAGCCGACGACCCGATGCTCGCCACCACCGACCTCACCGTCTGGGCCGCCCACACCCGGGGCGCCTTCGGCCACCGCGTCCTGCCCGGCGGGCACCTGCTCGCCACCGTCGACCGGCCCGGCC
>NZ_BAAAKJ010000073.1:0-19459 GCF_039527695.1 Kitasatospora putterlickiae | reverse complement strand
CTGCGCACCCTTCTGAGCACCCTCTCGGACTCCCCCCTCAACTCCCTCCCGACCAGCACCGAGGAGCAGCAGCCATGGTGACCACCACCTCCGTCGACCTCACCGACCCCGCCCTGTGGGCGCGCCCCGAGACCCCGGAGCTGGTCGCCGAACTGCGCGCCGAGGCGCCCGTGCACCGCACCGACACCGTCGACGACGGGGCCATCTGGTCGGTGATGACCTACCGCGAGTCGGCCGAGGTGCTGCGCAACGCCGCCGTGTTCAGTTCGGAGTCCGGCTCGCTGCTGGGCGCCGGCGTCGGCAACGTCCCGGTCGGTTCGGGCCGGATGATGGCCCTCACCGACCCGCCCCGGCACCGCGAACTGCGGGCCCCCGCGAACCCGTTCTTCTCCAAGGGCGGGGTGCGCGGCGCCTCCCGGTCGATCGCCGACCGGGCCGCCGAGCTCTTCGACCGGGCCGTGGAGCAGGGTGAGGCGGACCTGGTCGACGTGGTCTCGGCGCTGCCGCTGGCGGTGATGTGCGACCTGCTGGACGTCCCGGAGAAGGACCGCGACATGGTGGTCCGGGTCTGCGACGTGGCGTTCCTCGGCGCGACTCCGGAGGAACGCCGGGCCGGGCACCAGCAGTTGATTCCCTACCTGCTGCACCAGGTGATGCTGCGGCGCAGCGACCCGCGCGACGACCTCATCTCGATGATGGCCACCTACCGGGTGAACGGCCGGCTGCTGCCGGTCGAGGACGTCGTGCTCAACCTGGACAACATCGTGGTCGGCGGGGTCCAGACGGTCCGCCACACCGCCGCGATGGGGCTGCACACCCTGGTCAACCGCCCGGACCTGTGGCGGAGGTTGCAGCGGGGCGAGGTGTCCATGGACTCCGCCGTGGACGAGCTGCTGCGCTGGACCTCGGTCGGGCTGCACACGCTGCGCACGGCGACCAGGGACACCGAGCTGGCCGGGCGTCGGATCCGGCGCGGGGACCGGGTGGCGGTCTGGGTGTGGTCGGCGAACCGCGACCCGGAGGCCTTCGAGGCGCCGGAGGAGATCCGCCTCGACCGCTCGCCCAACAAGCACCTGGCGCTCGGCCTGGGCGCCCACTACTGCATCGGCGCGCCGCTGGCGAAGACGGAGCTGAGCGCGCTGTTCACGGCGGCGCTGGAGAAGGCGTCGGCGATCGAGCCGACCGGTCCGGCGGAGTACAACCGCTCGATCATCAACTTCGGTCTGGACCGTTTTCCGGTCCGTCTCACCCCCCGTTGACCCGCGCTCCGAACCACACCCGAACCACCCCTGCGACGAGGCCCGCGCAGGAGGACGGCAGTCCCGGAACTGCCGCTCTCCTGCCGGGCCTCGTGCCGCTTCCGGGCCGGCCACGCCCCTACCTTCGAATCACCGCACCACGACCACCACCGCACCACGACCACCACCTCACCGAGGAGACCACCGTGAGCAACCCGTTCGAGGACGACAACGCCGGCTACCTCGTGCTGGTCAACGACGAGAACCAGCACTCGCTCTGGCCCGTCTGGATCGACGTGCCGGCCGGCTGGACCACCGTCCACGGCGAGGCCCCCCGCCAGGAGTGCCTGGACTGGATCGAGGCCAACTGGACCGACATCCGTCCGGCCTCGCTGGTCGCCGGCCTCGACCGCCGGTGAGCGCCGCCATGGTCACCTGGGAGCTGAACCCCGGCCGCCCGGCCCTCGTCCGCGTGCCGGCCGTCGCCGACCTCGCCGAGGGCTGCGCCTGGCTGCGGGCGCACGAGGCCGAGCTGACCGCCGGGCTGCACGAGCACGGCACGGTCTTCCTGCGCGGCCTGCCGGTCGCCGCCACCGAGGACGTCGCCGCCGTCCGCGACGTGCTGATCCCCGAGCCCACCCCGTACCGGGAGAAGGCCACCCCTCGCAGCGACTTCGGCAACGGCGTCTTCTCGTCGACGGACCTGGCGGCGGCCCTGCCGATCCGGATGCACAACGAGAATAGCTACACGCTGACCTTCCCCGGCCGGCTGCTGTTCGCCTGCCTGATCGCCCCGGAGGAGGGCGGCGCGACCCCGACGGCGGACGTCCGCAAGGTCCTCGCCGCCCTGCCGCCGCACCTGGCCGAGCGCGGCCGCACCTCCGGCTGGACGCTCAGCCGCAGCTACTCGGAGTACGTCTCGCTGCCCTGGCGGACCGCCTTCGCCACCGAGGACCCCGCCGAGGTCGAGCGCTACTGCCGGGAGAACGGCATCTCCTGGGAGTGGCTGGAGGACGGAACCCTGCGCACCAGCCAGCTGCGCCCGGCCACCATCCACCACCCGCGCACCGGTGAGGAGGCCTGGTTCAACCACCTCGCCTTCTGGAACGAGTGGTCGCTGGACCCGGACATCCGGGAGGCCATGGTCGAGGAGTTCGGTCCGGACGGCCTGCCGTTCAACACCGGCTTCGGCGACGGCGAGCCGCTCACCCGTGAGGACGTCGCCGCGCTGAACGCCGCCTACCAGGCCGCCACCGTCCGGGAGACCTGGCAGGCCGGCGACGTGATGCTGGTCGACAACGTGCTCTGCGCGCACGGCCGCGACCCGTACCGCGGGGACCGGAGGATCGCCGTCGCGATGGGCGGCCCGGTCGACGTCCTCGACTGCCGCCCCTCGGTCCTGCCGACCACCGCCGTCGCCGCGTGACGGCGCCCCCCACCCGCCCGTGACGTGAGCAGAGGAAGCACCGTGATCCCGGTTTCGTACGCACAACAGCGTCTGTGGCTGATCGACCAGATCGAAGGGCCGACCGCGCTCTACAACCTGCCGTTCGCGGTCCGCCTGCGCGGCCCGCTCGACACCGCCGCGCTGCGTGCCGCGACGGCGGACGTGGTCGCCCGGCACGAGGCCCTGCGCACGGTGTTCCCGGTGGACGGGGAGGGTGTGCCGGTGCAGCACATCCTACCGCCCGAGGAGGCGTCGATCGCCTTCGCGACGGTGCGGTGCGCACCGGCCGGCTACCCGGCCCTGCGGGACGCCGAAGCCGCCCACACCTTCGACCTGAGCGCCGAACTCCCCATCCGGGTCACGGTCTTCTCTCTCACCCCGACCGACGGGGCGGACCCCGAGCACGTGCTGCTCGTGGTGCTGCACCACATCGCCGGCGACGGCTGGTCGCTCGGCCCGCTGCTGCGCGACCTCGCCGCCGCCTACACCGCCCGGCTCTCGGCCGCCGAGCCGCAGTGGGAGCCGCTGCCGGTCCAGTACGCCGACTACGCCCTGTGGCAGCGCGAGCTGCTCGGCGACGAGTCCGACCCGTACAGCCTGATGAGCCGTCAACTCGACTACTGGCGTGAAGTGTTGTCAGGTCTTCCGGAGGAGCTGGAGCTTCCGGCGGACCGCCCCCGCCCGCCCGCGCCGACCGGCGCCGCCGACGCCGTCCCGTTCGCCCTCCCGCCCGCGCTGCACGCCGCGCTCGCCGACCTCGCCCGCGGCCACCGCGCCACCCTGTTCGCCGTGCTCCAGGCGGGTCTGGCCGCGCTGTTCACCCGGCTCGGCGCCGGCACCGACATCCCGCTCGGCACCGGGGTGGCCGGCCGCTCCGACGAGGCGCTGAGCGACCTGGTCGGCTTCTTCGTCAACACCCTGGTGCTGCGCACCGACACGTCCGGCGACCCGTCGTTCGCCGAACTCCTGGGCCGGGTGCGGGAGTCCCAGCTGGACGCCTTCGCGCACCAGGACGTGCCGTTCGAGCGGCTGGTCGAGGAGGTCAACCCGGCCCGCGCGCTCGGCCGCCACCCGCTGTTCCAGACCCTGCTGGTGCTCCAGAACCACGAGGAGGGCGAACTCGGCCTGCCCGGGCTGGAGTCGGCGCCCGAGCCGCTCGGCCTGCGGGTCGCCAAGTTCGACCTGAACATCGGCGTCACCGAGCGGCGCGGCCCGGACGGCGCCCCGGCCGGCCTGGAGGGCTCGGTCGAGTACGCGGCCGACCTGTACGACCGCGCCACCGTCACCGCGCTGTTCGAACGCTTCGGCCGGCTGCTCGCCGCCGCGGCGGCCGACCCGCACGCGCCGATCGGGACCCTGGACATCCTGGCCCCCGAGGAGCGCGTCCGCCTCGCCGAGGAGTGGAACGCCACCGCCGCGCCCGTGCGCACCGGCTCGCTGCCCGCCCTGTTCGAGGACCGGGCCGCCCGCACCCCGGACGCGGTCGCCCTCGCCCACGACGGCGGCGCCGTCACGTACGCCGAACTCAACGCCCGCGCCAACCGGCTCGCCCATCACCTGGTCGCGGCGGGCGTCGGCCCCGAGTCGCCGGTCGCCCTGCTGATGGAGCGCTCGGTGGACCTGGTGGTCGCCACCCTCGCCGTGCTCAAGGCCGGCGGCTGCTACGTGCCGATGCACGCGAGCCTGCCGGCCGAGCGGATGAGCGCGCTGCTCGCCGACACCGCCGCGCCCGTTCTGCTCACCGACCGCGCCGATCCCGGCTTCGCGCACACCGCCACCGTGGTCCGCCCGGGCGACGAGGCCGACGCGCCCTCGCACGACCCCTCGGAACCGGTGCACCCGGACGAGCTGGCCTACGTGATGTTCACCTCCGGCTCCACCGGCACCCCCAAGGGCGTCGCCGTGCGCCACCGCGACGTCGTCGACCTCGCCGACGACCGCCGCTGGCGCGACGGCCGGCACGAGCGGATCCTGCTGCACTCCCCGCACGCCTTCGACGCCGCCACCTACGAGCTGTGGGCGCCGCTGCTGCACGGCGGCACGGTCGTCGTCGCCCCGCCCGGCACCCTGGACGCCGCCGCCCTGCACGCCCTCGCCACCCGGCACGGCGTCACCGCCGTCTTCCTCACCAAGGCCCTGTTCGACCTGGTCGCCGAGCAGGCCCCGGAGACCTTCCGCGCCCTGCGCACGGTCTGCACCGGCGGCGAGGCGGCGTCCGGCGTCCTGCTGCGCCGGGTCCTCGACCACTGCCCGGACCTGCTGCTCGCCCACGTCTACGGGCCCACCGAGGCCACCACCTTCGCCACCCACCACCCCCTGGTCCCCGCCGACCTGGACGGCGCCCGGGCACCGATCGGCCTGCCGCTGGACAACATGCGCGCCCACGTCCTGGACGCCCGCCTCCGGCCGGTGCCGCCCGGTGTGCCCGGCGAGCTGTACGTCGCCGGGGCGGGCCTGGCCCGCGGCTACTGGCGCCGGGCCGCGCTGACCGCCGAGCGCTTCGTCGCCGACCCGTACGACAAGGGCGGCCGGATGTACCGCACCGGGGACCTGGTGCGCCGCCGGGCCGACGGCGCCATCGAGTTCCTCGGCCGGATCGACGGCCAGGTCAAGCTGCGCGGCTTCCGGATCGAGCTGGGCGAGATCGAGGCCGCGCTCTCCCGCCACCCCGCCGTCCGCCAGGTCATCGTGATCGCCCGCGAGGACCGCCCCGGTGACACCCGCCTGGTCGGCTACTGCGCCGTGCCCGACGCCGGCGCCGACTCCGGACTCGGCGCCGAACTCAAGCGCTTCGCCGCCGACACGCTGCCCGGCTACATGGTCCCGTCCGCCGTCGTGGTGCTGCCCGCCCTGCCGCTGAACGCCAACGGCAAGGTCGACCGGCGCGCCCTGCCCGCTCCCGAGCTCGGCTCCGACGCCACCGGCCGCGCCCCGCGCGACGAGCGCGAGCGGGCCCTGTGCGCGCTGTTCGGCGAACTCCTCGGCCTCGACGACGTCACCGTCGACGACGACTTCTTCGCCCTCGGCGGCCACTCCCTGCTGGCCACCCGCCTGGTCGGCCGGGTGCGCGCCGAACTCGGCGCCGAACTCGCCATCGGCGACCTCTTCCAGGCGCCGACCGTGGCCGCCCTCGCCGCCCGGATCGCCGGTGCCCCGGCCCGCCCGGCGCTGCGGCCCGAGCCGCGCCCCGAGCACCTGCCGGTCTCGTTCGCCCAGCGCCGTCTCTGGTTCCTCGGCGAGGCCGAGGGCCCCGCCGCCACCTACAACGTCACCCTCGCCCTGCGGCTGACCGGCCCGCTGGACACCGCCGCCCTGGAAGCCGCCCTCGGTGACGTCGCCGCCCGCCACGAGTCCCTGCGCACCGTCTTCGCCGAACACGACGGCGTGCCCCACCAGCGGGTGCTGGCCGCGCCGCCCGCGCCGCTGCTCACCGTCACCGACCGCCCCGCGCAGGACCTCGTCCAGCACACCTTCGACCTGGCGACGGACGTCCCGCTGCACGCCTACCTGCGTGCCGAGGGCCCCGAGGAGCACGTCCTCACCCTGGTGATGCACCACATCGCCAGCGACGGCTGGTCGCTGCGCCCGCTGTTCCGCGACCTCGCCGAGGCCTACACCGCCCGCCGCGAGGGCGCCGCGCCGCAGTGGTCCCCGCTGCCCGTCCAGTACGCCGACTACACCCTCTGGCAGTACCGGCTGCTCGGCGCCGACACCGACCCCGGTTCGCTGCTCAGCGGCCAACTCGCCCACTGGCGCGAGGCCCTGGCCGGCCTGCCGGACGAGCTGCCGCTGCCGCTGGACCGTCCGCGCCCGTCGGTGCCGACCCACCGCGGCGACGTCGTCGAACTGGAGCTCGACGCCGCCCTGCACGCCCGGCTCGCCGCGCTGGCCGCCGAGCGCGGGGCCACCCTGTTCATGGTGCTCCAGGCCGCCTACGCCGCGCTGCTGCACCGCTTCGGCGCCGGCGACGACCTGCCGATCGGCACCCCGCTGGCCGGCCGGCTGGACACCGCGCTGGACGACCTGGTCGGCTTCTTCGCCAACACGCTGGTGCTGCGCACCGACCTGAGCGGCGCGCCGACCTTCGCCGAACTGCTGGACCGGGTCCGGCAGGCCGACCTGGCCGCCTACGCCCACCAGGACGTGCCGTTCGAGCGGCTGGTCGAGGAGCTGAACCCGGTCCGCACACTGGCCCGGCACCCGCTGTTCCAGGTGATGATCGCCTTCGACAACACCGCGGGCGGCGGCCCCGCCTTCCCCGGCACCCGGGCCGTTTACGAGCCGCTCGGCCTGCCCAGCACGCCCTTCGACCTCACGCTCAACCTCTCCGAGCGCCACCACCCCGACGGCACCCCGGCCGGGGTCCACGGCGGCCTGGAGTTCGCCGTCGACCTGTTCGACCGCGCCACCGCCGAACGGCTCGCCGCCGCGCTGGTCCACCTGCTGGCGCAGGCCGCCGAGCACCCGCACCGGCCGGTCGCCGACCTGGACGTGCTCGGCGCGGCGGGCCACGCGGCGCTCGCCCGCTGGCACGACACCGCCCGCCCCGGCGGCGAGCCGCTCCTCCCGGCCGTCTTCGCCGCCCAGGCCGCCGCCACCCCGGACGCGACCGCCCTGGTCTTCGGCGAACTGCGGCTGAGCTACGCCGAGTTGGACGCCCGGGTGAACCGCCTCGCGCACGGCCTGGCCGGCGCCGGCATCGGCCCCGAGTCGCTGGTCGCGCTGGCGCTGCCCCGCTCGGCCGAGTCGGTGGTCTCCCTGCTCGCCGTGCTCAAGGCCGGCGCCGCCTTTCTGCCGCTGGACGCCGACTACCCGAGCGAGCGGCTCGCCCACATGCTCGCCGACGCCCGCCCGGCCGCCGTGCTGAGCACGGACGAGTGGCCGCTGCCCGAGGTGCTGGCCGGACTGACCGTGCTGCCCGCCGAGGCCGCCGCCTGGGCCGAACTGCCCGCCGGAGAGCCGGCCGTGCGGATCGACCCCGAGCACGCCGCCTACGTGATCTACACCTCCGGCTCCACCGGCCGCCCCAAGGGCGTCGTGGTCCGCCACGGCGGCCTCGCCAACCTGTACGCCTTCCACCGGGACGAAACCCTCGGGCTCGCCCGACAGGCCCGTCCCGGACGGCGGTTCACCTTCGCCTCGACCGCCTCGACGTCCTTCGACACCTTCCTCGAAGGGCTGCACTGGCTGGTCGCCGGCCAGGAGCTGCACCTGCTGGACGACGGCCTGCGCCGCGACGCCGCCGCCATCGTCCGCTACCTCGCCCGCACCGGCGCCGACGTCCTCGACGTCACCCCCGGCCAGGCCGAACGGCTGGTCGAGGAGGGCCTGCTCACCACCTGCCCGCCCGCCGTGCTGATCCTCGGCGGCGAGGCCTGCGGCCGGCACCTGTGGACCACGCTGTCCGCCGCCCCCGACACCCTGGTGCTCAACATCTACGGACCCACCGAGTGCACCGTCGACGCCCTGTACCACCGCCTCGACGCCACCGTGACCCGCCCGGTGATCGGCCGCCCGCTGCCCAACCTGCGCGCCCACCTGCTGGACGCGCGGCTGCGCCCGGTGCCCGTCGGCGTGCCCGGCGAGCTGTACCTGAGCGGCGCGGGCCTGGCCCGCGGCTACCTCGACCGCCCGGCGCTGACCGCCGAGCGCTTCGTCGCCGACCCCTTCGACGAGGGCGCCCGGATGTACCGCACCGGCGACCTCGCCCGGCGCCGCGCCGACGGCTCGGTGGAGTTCCTCGGCCGCACCGACCACCAGGTGAAGGTGCGCGGCTTCCGGATCGAGCCCGGCGAGATCGAGACCGTGCTGGCCGCCCGCCCGGACGTGCGGCAGGCCGCCGTCGTCCCGCACCGGGACGGCACGGCCGGCACCCGGCTGGTCGCCTACCTGGTCACCGACGCCGACCCGGCCGAACTGCGCGCCCACGCGGCCGCCGCCCTGCCCGACTACATGGTCCCGGCCGCCTTCGTGACCCTGGACGCGCTGCCGCTCAACGTCAACGGCAAGCTCGACCGGGCCGCCCTGCCCGCCCCCGACTTCGCCGCGACCGCCGGCGGCCGTACCGCCCGCACCGCCCGCGAGGAGATCCTCTGCGGCCTGTTCGCCGACGTGCTCGGCCTGCCCGGCGCAATCTCGATCGACGACGACTTCTTCGCCCTCGGCGGCCACTCGCTGCTCGCCACCAGGCTGCTCAGCCGGGTCCGCGCCACCCTCGGCGCCGAACTCGGCATCCGGGACGTCTTCGAGGCGCCCACCGTCGCCGGCCTCGCCGAACGCCTCGACGGCGCCGACGCCCGGCCCGCGCTCACCGCCGGCGAGCGCCCCGATCGGCTGCCGCTCTCCTCCGCCCAGCGGCGGCTCTGGCTGATCGACCGGCTGGAGGGCCCCAGCGCCCTCTACAACATGCCGCTCGCGCTGCGGCTGACCGGCGAACTCGACCGGGACGCGCTCACGGCCGCCCTCGGCGACCTGGCCGCCCGGCACGAGAGCCTGCGCACCGTCATCGCCGAGCACGACGGCGAACCGTACCAGCGGATCCTCACCGGGACCGCCGTGCCGGTCGAACTCCTCGACTGCGCACCGGAGTCCGTCGAGGCCGAGGTCGACCGCGCCGCCCGCCGCCCCTTCGACCTGGCCGCCGAACCGCCCGTCCGGGTCACCCTGCTGCGCGTCGCCGAGGACGATCACGTGCTGGTCGTCGCCCTGCACCACATCGTCGGCGACGGCTGGTCGATGGGGCCGCTGCTGCGCGACCTCACCGAGGCCTACACCCTGCGCCTGGGCGGCGAGCCGCCGGTGCGCGCCGCGCTCGCCGTCCAGTACGCCGACTACGCGCTCTGGCAGCGCGCACTGCTCGGCGAGGAGGCCGACCCGCAGAGCCTGCTCGCCCGCCAACTCGCCTACTGGCGCGAGACGCTGGCCGATCTCCCGGAGGAGATCGCGCTGCCCGTCGACCGCCCGCGCGGCGCCCGCGCCGACCACCGGGGCGGCCGGGTCGCGCTGCCGATCGACGCCGGACTCCACCGCGCGCTGGTCGCGTTGTCCCGCGAGCACCGGGTCACCCTCTTCATGACCTGCCAGGCCGCGCTGGCCGCGCTGCTCACCCGCCTGGGCGCCGGCACCGACGTGCCGATCGGCTCGGTGGTCGCCGGACGCTCGGACGAGGCGTTGGACGAGCTGGTCGGCTTCTTCGTCAACACCCTGGTGCTGCGCACCGACACGTCGGGCAACCCGTCCTTCGCCGAACTCCTGGGCCGGGTCCGGGAGACCGGCCTCGGCGCCTACGCCCACCAGGACGTGCCGTTCGAGCGCCTGGTCGAGGAGTTGAACCCGGCCCGGTCGCTGGCCCGGCATCCGCTGTTCCAGGTCGCGATGGTCCTCCAGTCCACCGGCGAAGGCGAGTTGGACCTGCCCGGCCTGACCGTCGAGGCGCTGCCCTCGGACACCGGCGTCGCCAAGTTCGACCTGAACGTCACCCTGGAGGAGTTCTTCGGCCCCGACGGCGCCCCCGCCGGCCTGGACTGCGCGATCGACTACGCCACCGACCTGTTCGACCGGGAGACGGTGGAGGCGATCGCCGCCCGCTTCGGCCGGCTGCTGACCGCCGTCGTGGCGGACCCGCGGCGGCCGATCGGCCGGGCCGACCTGCTCGACGACCGCGAGCGGGCCGAACTCCTCGGAGGTCACCGCCCGTTGCCCGACTCCGTGCCGACGGTCACCGAGGCCTTCGCGGCGCAGACGGCGGCCACCCCGGACGCGACCGCCCTGGTCTTCGGCGAACTGCGGCTGGACTACGCGGAACTGGACGCCCGCGCCAACCGCCTCGCCCACGGCCTGCTGGCCGCCGGCATCGGCGCGGAGTCCGTGGTCGCGCTCGCCCTGCCCCGCTCGGCGGACACCGTCGTCGCCCAGCTCGCCGTGCTCAAGGCCGGTGCGGCCTTCCTGCCGCTGGACGCCGAGTACCCGCGCGAGCGCACCGCCCACATGCTCGCCGACGCCCGCCCCGCCGCCGTGCTCACCACCGGGGGCTGGCCGCTGCCCGAGGTCCTCGACGGCCTGACCGTGCTCCCCGCCGACGCCGCCGCCTGGGCCGACCGGCCCGCCGAGCGGCCCGCCGTCCGCATCGAGGCGGCGCACGCCGCCTACGTCATCTACACCTCGGGCTCCACCGGTCGGCCCAAGGGCGTGGTGGTGACCCACGGTTCGATCGCCGCGCTGCTGGCCCACCACCGGGCCGAGACCTTCGGCGAGCCCGAGCGGGCGCACGGCCGGCTGAGCGTCGCGCTGACCGCCTCGCTCTGCTTCGACGCCTCCTGGGACGGCCTGCTGTGGATGATGGCCGGGCACGAGCTGCACCTGATCGGCGACGACCTGCGCCGCGACGCCGCCGCCCTGGTCCGCTACGTCCACGCCGGCGGTGTCGGCGTCGTCAACGTCACCCCGAGCTACGCCGAACAGCTGGTCACCGAAGGCCTGCTGGACGGTGAAGCGGCCCCGAAGGTGGTGCTGCTCGGCGGCGAGGCGGTCGGTCAGGCCCTGTGGACCAGACTGCGCGAGGCCCCGCACACCACCGGCCACAACCTCTACGGCCCCACCGAGTCCACCGTCGACGCCCTGCTCCAGTCCTACGCCGACTCCGACCGCCCCTCGCTCGGCCGCACCGTGCTCGGCACCCGCGCCCGCGTCCTCGACGAGCACCTGAACCCGGTCCCGCCCGGGGTCCCCGGCGAGCTGTACCTGTCCGGCGCGGGCCTGGCCCGCGGCTACCTGGGCCGGGCCGCGCTGACCGCCGAGCGCTTCGTCGCCGACCCCTTCGACGAGGGCGCCCGGATGTACCGCACCGGCGACCTGGTCCGCCGCACCCGCGACGGCGGCCTCGACTACCTGGGCCGCACCGACCACCAGGTGAAGATCCGCGGCTTCCGCGTCGAACCCGGCGAGATCGAGCAGGCCCTGGCCCGCCACGGGAGCGTCCGCCAGGCCGTGGTCACCGTGCACGAGAGCGCCGACGGGGACCGCCGGCTGGTCGCCCACTGCGCCACCGGCGCCACGCCGAGTCCCGAACTCGCCCAGGAGATCCGCCGGTCCGCCGCCGCATGGCTGCCCGCCCACATGGTCCCGGCCGCCGTCGTGACCCTGGAGGCCCTCCCGCTGACCGGCAGCGGCAAGATCGACCGAAACGCCCTGCCCGCCCCGGACCTCACCCTCTTCACCGGCGGGTGGGCGGCCCGCACCGCCCGCGAGGAACTGCTCTGCGGCCTGGTCGGCGAAGTCCTCGGCCTGCCCGGCGCCGTCTCGATCGACGACGACTTCTTCGCGCTCGGCGGCCACTCGCTGCTGGCCATGAAGCTGGCCGGCCGGGTCCGCTCGGTGCTCGGCGCCGAACTCGGCATCCGGGACGTCTTCGAGGCGCCGACCGTCGCCGGCCTCGCCGAGCGCCTGGACGGCGGCGCCGAGGCCCGGCCCGCGCTCACCGCCGGCGAGCGCCCCGAGCGCCTGCCGCTCTCCTCCGCCCAGCGCCGGCTCTGGCTGATCGACCGGATGGAGGGCCCCAGCGCCCTCTACAACCTGCCGCTCGCCCTGCGGATCGGCGGCCCGCTCGACCCCGGCGTGCTGGCCGCCGCGCTGGCCGAGGTGGTCGCCCGGCACGAGAGCCTGCGCACGGTGATCGCCGAGCAGGACGGCGAGCCGTACCAGCGGATCATCCCGGCCGACCGGGCCCGCGTCCCCTTCGAGCACCGCGCCACCCCGCCCGCCGACCCGGCGGCCGCGCCAGCCGACCGCGCGGCGCTGCCCTTCGACCTCGCCGCCGACCTGCCGATCCGCGCCCACCTCCTCCCGGCGGGCGACGACACCGGCGACCACCTGCTGCTCCTCGTGCTGCACCACATCGCCGGTGACGGCCGGTCGATGGAGCCGCTGCTCGGCGACCTCGCCGCCGCCTACGCCGCGCACCGCGACGGCGCCGCGCCCGCCTGGCGCCGGCTGCCGGTCCAGTACGCCGACTACGCGCTCTGGCAGCGCGGACTGCTCGGTGACGAGGCCGACCCGCGGAGCCCGGCCGCCCGCCAGCTCGCCTACTGGCGCGACACCCTGGCCGGCCTGCCGGAGGAGACCGCGCTGCCCGTCGACCGCCCCCGGCGCGCCGACAGCGGCCACCGCGGCGACCGCGTCGTCCTGCCGCTCGGCGCCGAGCTCCACCGCGCGCTGGTCGCGTTGTCCCGCGAGCACCGGGTGACGATGTTCATGACCCTGCAGGCCGGGCTGGCCGCGCTGCTCACCCGTCTGGGCGCCGGCACCGACGTGCCGATCGGCTCGGTGGTCGCCGGGCGCTCGGACGAGGCGTTGGACGACCTGGTCGGCTTCTTCGTCAACACCCTGGTGCTGCGCACCGACACCTCCGGCGACCCGGCCTTCACCGAGTTGCTGCGCCGCGTCCGGGAGGCCCAACTCGACGCGCACGCCCACCAGGACGTGCCGTTCGAGCGGCTGGTCGAGGAGCTGAACCCGGCCCGCTCGCTCGCCCGCCACCCGCTGTTCCAGGTGATGCTGCTCCTGGAGGGCGCGGGTCAGAGCGCCACCGGCGGCGACGCCCCGCTCGACCTGGCCGGCCTGTCGGCGACGATCGAACCGGTCGGCGGCCACGTCGCCAAGTTCGACCTCTCCATCGGCATGGGGGAGACCTTCGGCCCCGACGGCGCCCCCGCCGGCCTGGAGTGCGCGATCGACTACGCCACCGACCTGTTCGACCGGGAGACGGTGGAGGCGATCGCCGCCCGCTTCGGCCGGCTGCTGACCGCCGTGGCGGCGGACCCGCAGCGGCCGATCGGCCGGGCGGACCTGCTCGACGACCGCGAGCGCGCCGAACTCCTGCCCGATGCCGAGGAGTTGCCCGCCGAGGTGCCGCTGCTCCCGGCCGCCTTCGCCGCGCAGGCGGCCCGCACCCCCGGGGCGACCGCGCTGGTCTCCGGCGACACCAGGCTGAGCTTCGCCGACCTGGACGCCCGCGCCGAGCACCTCGCCGCCCGGCTGCGCGCGGCCGGCGCCGGACCGGACGCGGTGGTCGCCCTGGCTGTGCCGCGCTCGGCGGAGACGGTGGTCGCCCTGCTCGCCGTCCTCAAGTCCGGCGCCGCCTCGCTCCCGCTGGACGCCGAGTACCCGGCCGACCGGACGGCGACGATGCTCGCCGACGCCGCGCCCGCCCTCGTCGTCACCGGCGACGGCTGGCCACTGCCGGAGCTGCTCGCCGGGCTGCCCACCCTGCCGGTGCACTCCACCGAACCGGTGGCCCCCGCCCCGGCACCCGCCGCCCCCGACCCGGCGCACGCCGCCTACGTCATCTACACCTCCGGCTCCACCGGACGGCCCAAGGGCGTGGTGGTGACCCACGGTTCGATCGCCGCGCTGCTGGCCCACCACCGGGCCGAGACCTTCGGCGAGGCCGAGCGCGCCCACGGCCGGCTGCGGGCCGCGCTGACCGCCTCGCTCTGCTTCGACGCCTCCTGGGACAGCCTGCTGTGGATGATCGCCGGTCACGAGCTGCACCTGATCGGTGACGAGCCGCGCCGCGACGCCGCCGCCCTGGTCCGGCACCTGCACGCCGCCGGGGTCGGCGCCGTCGGCCTCACCCCGAGCTACGCCGAACAGCTGGTCGCCGAAGGCCTGCTGGACGGCGAGGCTGCCCCGAGGGTGGTGCTGCTCGGCGGCGAGGCGGTCGGCCAGGCCCTGTGGAGCAGGCTGCGCGAGGCCCCGCACACCACGGCCCGCAACCTCTACGGCCCCACCGAGTCCACCGTCGACGCCCTCACCCACCCGTTCACCGCCACCGACCGACCCTCCCTCGGCCGGGCCGTACTCGGCACCCGCGCCCGCGTCCTCGACGAGCACCTGAACCCGGTCCCGCCCGGAGTCCCCGGCGAGCTGTACCTGTCCGGCGCGGGCCTGGCCCGCGGCTACCTGGGCCGCGCCGCGCTGACCGCCGAGCGCTTCGTCGCCGACCCGCACGACAACGGCGGCCGGATGTACCGCACCGGCGACCTGGTCCGCCGCACCCGCGACGGCGGCCTCGACTACCTCGGCCGCACCGACCACCAGGTCAAGATCCGCGGCTTCCGCGTCGAACCCGGCGAGATCGAGCACGTGCTCACCCGCCACCCCCGCGTCCGGGCCGCCACCGTGACGGCCCGCGAGGACGGCCCCGGCGGCCCCCGCCTGGTCGCCTACCTGGTCACCGACCCGCCCACCGGCGCCGACCCGGCCGAACTGCGGGCCTTCGCCGCCGAGTCGCTGCCCGGCCACATGGTCCCGACCGCGTTCGTGACGCTCGACGCCCTCCCGCTGACCGGCAGCGGCAAGGTCGACCGGCGCGCCCTGCCCGCCCCCGACCGCACCGCCTCACCCAACGGCCGCCCGCCCCGCACCCCGCGCGAGGAGGTGCTCCGCCGGCTCTTCGCCGAGGTCCTCGGCGTCCCCGCCGTCACCATCGACGACGGCTTCTTCGACCTCGGCGGTCACTCGCTGCTCGCCATGCGGCTGCTCGGGCGGGTGCGCGCCGTCCTCGGCGCCGAACTCGGCATGCGGGACGTCTTCGAGGCCCCGACGGTCGCCGGGCTGGCCCGCCGCCTGGACGCCGTCGACGGGACCCGCTCCGACGCCCTGGACGTGCTGCTCCCGCTGCGCGCCACCGGGGAGAGGGCCCCGCTGTTCTGCGTCCACCCCGCCGCCGGCATCAGCTGGGTCTACTCCGGCCTGCTGCGCCACCTGGACCCGCGGCGCCCGGTGTTCGGCCTCCAGGCCCGCGGCCTGCGCGGCGGCTCACCGGCCGCCGTCGCCGAGATCGCCGCGGACTACGTGCGGGAGATCCGCGCCGTCCGCCCGCAGGGCCCGTACCACCTGCTCGGCTGGTCGTTCGGCGCGGTGGTCGCCCAGGAGATGGCCGTCCAGCTCCAGACGGCGGGCCAGGAGGTCGCCCTGCTGGCCCTGCTCGACGGCCTCCCCGCCGGGGCCGTCCCCGAGCGGCACCCGGCCTCCGACGACCCGGTGGAGACCCTCGCCGAGCTGCTCGTCTCGCTCGGCTACGACCCGGCCGACGGGCGCGGACAGGAGGACCTGGCCACCCTGCTCGGCGAGGCCGCCGGGCTGCTGCCGGACGTCTTCGAGCACCACCGCAAGCTGATGGCCGAGCACGTGCCCGGCCACTACCGGGGCCCGGCCGTCTTCGTCGGCGCCACCGCCGACAAGCCCGCCGACTGGCCCTACGAGGCGGCCTGGGCCCGCTACCTGAGCGGCCCCGTCAGCGCCCACCGGATCGACTGCGCGCACGGCGCCCTGACCCAACCCGAGCCGCTCGCACGGATCGCCGCCGTGCTGGCCGACACGCTGGAGAGTGACCCGCGATGACCACGACCACCGCCCCGGTCGAGCCGCCCGTGCTGGACGACGGGCCGCGCCGCGGCCGCTGGGGCCTCTGGGCCCAGCCGGCCTTCCGCAACCTCTGGCTCGGCGAGACCACCAGCGGCCTCGGCACCGCCGTCGGCAACGTCGCCCTCGCCCTGGTCGCGGTGGTGACCCTGGGCGCCTCGCCGTTCATGGTCGGCGTGCTGACCGCCTCCGCCTGGGTCCCGTGGCTGTTTCTCGGCCTGCTGGCCGGCGCCTGGGTGGACCGCTGGCCCCGGCTGAAGGTGATGCTGGTCTGCGACCTGCTGCTGCTCGTGCTGTTCGGCAGCGTGCCGGTGGCCGGCTGGTTCGGCGCGCTGACCATGGCCCAGCTGATCGTGGTCGCCCTGCTGGCCGGCGCGGTGAAGGTGTTCTTCTCCACCGCCTACGGCGCCGTGCTGCCCGCGCTGGTCGCCAAGGAGGACCTGCTGGAGGCCAACGTCAAGCTGCGCTCGGGGGACTCGGCGGCGGAGATCGCCGGCCCCGGCCTGGCGGGCCTGCTCGCCCAGGCGTTCGGCGCGGCCAGCGGACTGCTCGCCGACGCGGTCACCTACCTGGTGTCGGCGCTCTGCGTGGGCACCATCAAGGTGAAGGAGACGCCGCCGCCGGTGGCCGAACGGCGCGGCATCCTGCGCGAGATCGGCGAGGGCGTGCGCTTCCTGGTCCACGACCCCCACCTGCGCACCCTGGCCGTGTTCGGCGCGGTCGGCAACCTCGGCCTGAACGGCATCCAGGCCGTGCAGACGGTCTTCCTGGTCCGCAGCGTCGGGGTCTCGCCCGGCGGCATCGGCGCCGTCTTCGCGGTGGTCTCGGTCGGCGGCCTGGCCGGGGCGGCCCTCGCCGGGCGGATCGCCCGCCGCTTCGGCACCGCCCGCGGCCTGCTGCTCTGCGAACTGGTCGCCGCCCCGTTCATCCTGCTGCTGCCGATGGCCGGCGCCCGGCTGCCGCTCGCGGTGAGCGCCGTCGCCTGGTCGGTCGCGGTCTGCGGGGTGATCGCCGGCAACGTCCTGGCGGGCAGCTTCTACCAGTCCTACTGCCCGCCCGCGATGATCGGCCGGATCCGGGCCAGCGCCTCCACCGTCAACTTCAGCGCGATCCCGGTCGGTGCCCTGCTCGGCGGCTGGCTGGGCGAGGTGCTCGGCGCCCGCACCACCATCTGGATCATGGCGGGCGTGCTGCTCTCGGCCGGCGCCGTCCTGCTGGCCAGCCCGCTGCGCGCCATGCGCGACTTCCCCGAGCGCCCCGACACCCTCTGATCCCCCGCTCCACCCACCCTCACCCTCCGGAGCCCCGCCATGACCCGCACCGCCCGCCCCCGCCGCTACCTGATGTGCCGTCCGACCCACTTCGAGGTCAGCTACGCGATCAACCCGTGGATGGACCCGGCCAAGCCCGTCGACACCGGCCTCGCGGTGGCCCAGTGGGAGCGCCTGTACGAGCTGTACGTCGAACTCGGCCACCGCGTCGACCTGATCGACCCGCTGCCCGGCCTGCCCGACATGGTGTACGCGGCGAACGGCGCCACCGTGGTCGACGGCCGGGTGCTCGGCGCCCGGTTCCGCGACGCCGAGCGGGCCGGGGAGGGCCCGGCGTACCTGGAGTGGTTCCGGGCCCGCGGCTTCACCACCCACGACCCGGTGCACGTCAACGAGGGCGAGGGCGACCTGCTGCTCACCGACCGCTGCCTGCTGGCCGGCCGGGGCTTTCGCAGCGTCTCCGCCGGGCACGCCGAGGCGCAGGAGTTCCTCGGCCGCCCGGTGGTCGGGCTCGACCTCGTCGACCCGCGCTTCTACCACCTGGACACCGCGCTCAGCGTGCTCGACGGCGACCGGATCATGTACTACCCGGGCGCGTTCTCGGCCGGCAGCCGGGCGGTGCTGCGCCGGCTCTTCCCGGACGCCGTGCTGGTGGAGGAGGAGGACGCCGAGGCGTTCGGGCTCAACGTGGCCAGCGACGGCCTGAACGTGGTGGTCCCGGAGCCGGCCACCGGGGTCGCGGCCAGGCTGCGCGCGCACGGCTACCGGCCGATCGGGATGGACCTGTCCGAGCTGCTGAAGGGCGGCGGCAGCGTCAAGTGCTGCACCCTGGAGATCCGCGAGGCCGTCTGACCTGCCCGGACGGCGATCGACACCCCGATCAACGCGGCCGGTCGACGCACGCTGCTCGTGCGTCGATCGGCCGTTGAACGCCCCTTGCCATGCTGATCACGTCAACAGGAGGACCCCCTCCCACCGGGGAGGACGACCCGAGGAGCAGTCATGGCGAAGCGTTCGACGATCGGCACCGCCCGGATCAGCCTGGCCGTCGCGGGCCTCGGCCTCGGCGCCCTGCTCGCCCTCGGCGCGGCCGGCACCGCGATGGCCGACGGCGCGGCGACCGGCGCGGGCACCGGCACCACCGCCCCCACCGCCACGCCGACCCCCACCCCGACCGACGGCAGCGGCCACTCGGACTGGAACAGCACCGGCTCCTGAGCCCCGGCAGCACCGACGGCCCGCCCGCAGAACCGTTTCTGCCCCCCCCGCTTGCACCTCACGGATCCACCAGCGCGAAGGCGGGCTCCGCCAGCAGCCCCGCCACCTCGGCGGCCTCCGGAAGCCCCAGTCGCCGGAAGATCGCGTACGCCTCCCGCAGCCGCGCCCCCGCCTCGGCCCCGCGCCCGAGGTCCGCCAGCGCGCAGCCCAGCACCACCAGCGCCTGCGCCTGGTCCCGCTCCGCCCCCAGCTCCACGCAGAGCGCCAACGCCTGCTCCGCGTGCTCCAGCGCCTCGTCCGCCCGGCCCAGCTCGCGCAGCGAGTCCGCCAGCCGGTAGCGCGCGTGCGCCGCCCGGTCCCGCAGCCCGGCCGCCACCGACACCGTCAGGCACTCGCCGAACCAGGTCACCGCCTCCTCGTGCCGCCCCAGCGCGTGCAGCGCCAGCCCCAGCACGTACAGCGTGTACGCCCGGCCCGCGTCGTCCTGCCGGGTCCGCAGCTCGGCCAGCACCTCGTGGCAGATTGTCACCGCCTCGTCCGCCCGCCCGCTGCGCACCCGCGCCAGCGCCGCGTTCACCGTCGTCACCAGCGCGCCGGAGCGGTGCCCGAGCCGGTTGGCCAGCAGCAGCGCCTCGTCGTAGTGGTCCACCGCCTCGTCGTAGCGGCTCAGGAACTGGCAGATCAGCCCCAGGTCGTTGAGCGCCTGCCGGAGCACCACCGAGTCCTCGGCCGCGCGCGCCGCCTCCACGGCCCGCCGGGACGCCGCCTCGGCCGCGTCCAGCCGGGTCGCGGCCAGCGCGACGTTGCCGCGCAGGAAGTGCGCCCGCCCCTCGGCCCGGACGTCACCGTCCCGGGCGGACGCC
>NZ_BAAAKJ010000072.1:39107-50812 GCF_039527695.1 Kitasatospora putterlickiae | reverse complement strand
CGTAGGCCGCCGGGCGCACCGCCGCCCGCGCCGCCGGCCGTGGCCCGGGAGGTCTTCGGCGAGCGGTTCGACGCCGCGGTCCGCTACACCGAGCTGCTGGCCACCGCGGGGGTGACCCGGGGGCTGATCGGCCCGCGTGAGGTGCCCCGGCTCTGGGACCGCCACGTGTTGAACTGCGCCGTCCTCGCCGAGTTGCTGCCGGGCGGGACGACGCTCTGCGACGTCGGCTCCGGTGCCGGTCTGCCCGGCATCCCGGTGGCGCTGGCGCGGCCGGACGTCTCGGTGACCCTGCTGGAGCCGCTGCTGCGCCGCACCACCTTCCTGGAGGAGGTGGTCCGCGAGCTCGGGCTGGAGAACGTCACCGTGCTGCGCGGCCGGGCCGAGGAGATGGTCGGCAAGCTGGCGGTGGACGTGGTGACCGCGCGGGCGGTGGCGCCGCTGGAGCGGTTGGCCGGCTGGGGGCTGCCGCTGCTGCGCCCGCACGGCCAGATGCTGGCGCTCAAGGGCGACAGCGCGGAGCAGGAGCTGGCCGACTCCCGGGCCGGGCTGGCGAAGCTCGGCGCGGTGGAGTGGTCGGTGACCGCGGTCGGCGAGGGCACCCTGGAGACCTCGACCCGGGTGGTCCAGGTCAAGGTGGGGGAGAGCCCCGGTGGCGTGAAGGCGGCGACCCGCCGGGCCAGGGCCGCCGCCAAGGCCGGCCGGGCCGGCAGCCCGGTCCGCGGCGGGGACCGGGGCCGCAGCCCCCGGCGGCGCGGCCGCTGAGCCGGGGACGTGAGGCCCGCCACGGGCGGGGAGGTCGAACGGCCTCCCCGCCCGTGGCGTTTTCGGCTTCCGGATGACCGCCCGGCGGACGGAAGACCGACATCCGGTCACCGGAGTGTCGCATCGTCAGAATTCCGACATTGCGGGCATGGTGTTTCACGTGAAACGTCGCTCTCTCCTCTCGGGAATCCTCTCGCGCAGCCGGGCGGCGACTGTTGCCGCTCCGGTTTCACGTGAAACACTGAGCCCCATGCAGGACTCGGAGACCATCGACCAGATCGATGACACGCCCATTGCGCGTGCTGCCCAGGCTGCGGTCCAGGCCATCGGCCGAGCGGGCGAAGGTCTGCCCCGCCCCGTGGCCACCCGGGTGATGGTGGTGGCCAACCAGAAGGGCGGGGTGGGCAAGACCACCACCACCGTCAACCTCGCCGCCTCGCTGGCCATGCACGGCCTGCGCGTGCTGGTGATCGACCTCGACCCGCAGGGCAACGCCTCGACCGCGCTCGGCATCGACCACCACGCCGAGGTGCCCTCGATCTACGAGGTCCTGGTGGAGGGCAAGCCGCTGGCCGACGTGGTGCAGCCGGTGGTCGAGGTGGAGGGGCTGTTCTGCGTGCCCGCCACCATCGACCTGGCCGGTGCCGAGATCGAGCTGGTGTCGCTGGTGGCCCGGGAGAGCCGGCTGCAGCGCGCCATCGCCGCCTACGAGCAGCCGCTGGACTACATCCTGATCGACTGTCCGCCCTCGCTGGGCCTGTTGACGGTCAACGCCCTGGTCGCCGGCCAGGAGGTGCTGATTCCGATCCAGTGCGAGTACTACGCGCTGGAGGGCCTCGGCCAGCTGCGGCACAACGTCGACCTGGTCCGGACGCACCTCAACCCGGTGCTGCACGTCTCCACCATCCTGCTCACCATGTACGACGCCCGGACCAGGCTGGCCGCCCAGGTGGCGGAGGAGGTCCGGACGCACTTCCCGCAGGAGGTCCTGCACACCGCGATCCCGCGCTCGGTCCGCATCTCGGAGGCGCCCAGCTACGGTCAGACGGTGCTCACCTACGACCCGGGCTCCACCGGCGCGCTCTCCTACCTGGAGGCCGCCCGGGAGCTGGCGCTGCGGGCGGTGTCCGCGGGGGCCGGCGGCTCGTTGGTGGGGCAGCAGCGGGACGGTTCGGGGCAGGGCGCCCCGGGGGCACAGCACGGTACGACGGAGGACAATCGGTGAGTGGTCGCAGGGGTCTTGGACGAGGGCTGGGGGCGCTGATCGGCCCCGCCGCCCCGGCGGGCGGTGGAGCCGGTACCGGCGCCGCGGCACAGCCGGCGGCGGCCCCGGTGGCCTCGCCCGGGGCGGTCTCGCCGACCGCGGTGCCGGTGCTGCCGTCCGGCCGGGGGACGCTGGCGGCCAAGGCCGCCGCGGAGAGCCTGCGGGAGCAGGCCGCCGAGGCGGAGCTCGCGCGGGTGGCCGGCGCCTACTTCGCCGAGCTGCCGCTGGACGCGATCACCCCGAACCCGCGCCAGCCGCGCGAGGTGTTCGACGAGGACAAGCTGGCCGAGCTGGTCGCCTCGATCAAGGAGGTGGGCCTGCTCCAGCCGGTGGTGGTGCGCCAGGCGGCGCCCGGCCGCTTCGAGCTCATCATGGGCGAGCGGCGCTGGCGGGCCTCCCGGGAGGCCGGTCTGGAGCAGATCCCGGCGATCGTCCGGGCCACCGAGGACGACAAGCTGCTGCTGGACGCCCTGCTGGAGAACCTGCACCGGGCCGAGCTCAACCCGCTGGAGGAGGCGGCCGCCTACGACCAGCTGCTGCGGGACTTCTCCTGCACCCATGACGAGCTGGCGGACCGGATCGGGCGCTCGCGCTCGCACGTGTCCAACACCCTGCGGCTGCTGAAGCTGTCGCCGACGGTCCAGCGGCGGGTGGCCGCCGGGGTGCTGACGGCCGGCCACGCCCGGGCGCTGCTCGGGGCCCCGGACACCGAGCGGCAGGAGGAGCTGGCCAAGCGGATCGTCACCGAGGGGCTCTCGGTGCGGACCACCGAGGAGATCGTCGCGCTGATGCAGCGCGAGGAGAAGCCCAAGCGGCCGTCCCCCAAGGCGGGCAAGATCCTCTCGCCGGCCTTCAACGACCTGGCGAGCCGGCTCTCCGACCGCTTCGACACCCGGGTGAAGGTCGAGGTCTCGCAGCGGGGCGGCAAGCTCGGCAAGGGCAAGGTCGTCCTGGAGTTCGGCTCGGTGGAGGACCTCAACCGGATCCTGGACAGCATGGCGCCCGGCGATGACGGGCTGCGGCTGTCGCAAGGCTGAGCCGGTCGAGCCGGTCGGGCCGGACCGACGGTGCGGTGGCGATGGGTGCATGTTCCGCGTGAGCGTTGTTTCACGTGAAACATGCACCCGTCGGCGTTCGGGGGGAATGCTCGATTGTGGAGTGGACGAGGAGGTGCGGGGCATGGGACGCCGGATCGTTCCGCTGACGCTGGACAACCTCGCGGACCTGCCGTCGACCTGCCGCTCCTGTGTGTTCTGGGAGCTGGACCCGGTCAGCGGCCGGGCGGCGGTCGAGTCCGGCAAGCCCGAGCTGGAGAAGGAGGGGTGGATCTCCGCGGTCCTGCTGGAGTGGGGCTCCTGCGGCCGGGTGGTCTACGTGGACGACCGGCCGGCCGGCTTCGTGCTCTACGCCCCGCCCGCGTACGTGCCGCGGGCGCAGTCCTTCCCGACCAGTCCGGTCTCCTCGGACGCCGTGCAGCTGATGGTCAGCCGGGTGCTGCCGGGTTTCCAGCGGCAGGGGATCGGACGGGTGCTGGTGCAGACGGTGGCCAAGGACCTGCTGGGCCGGGGGTTCCGGGCGATCGAGGCGTTCGGGGCGGTGGGGCGGCAGCCGGTGAGCTGCGTGCTGCCGGCCGAGCACCTGCTGGCGGTGGGCTTCAAGACGGTCCGCCCGCACCACCGCTATCCGCGGCTGCGGCTGGAGGCGCGCACCACGCTCTCCTGGCGCGGGGACGTCGAGGGGGCGCTGGAGCGGCTGCTGGGCGGCGGGCGGAAGGAACCGGCGCTGCGGCCGTTCTGAGCGCGGCCGCTCCCGCGAGCGGTGGGTGACGACGGACGAGGGCGGGGCTCCCGGTGGGGAGCCCCGCCCTCGCGGCGTCCTGGGGGGACGGACCTCAGATCAGGCCGTCCAGCTCGCGCAGCAGCGCGGCCTTCGGACGGGCACCGGTGATCTGCTTCACCGGCTCGCCGTTCTTGAAGAGGATCAGGGTCGGGATGGAGATGACGTTGTACGCCGCGGCGGTCTGCTGGTTGGCGTCGACGTCGAGCTTGGCGATGGTGAGCTTGTCACCCTCCTCGGAGGCGATGTCCTCCAGGACCGGGGCCACCTGGCGGCACGGGCCGCACCATTCGGCCCAGAAGTCGACGAGGACGGGCTTGTCGCTCTTGAGGACGTCGGCATCGAACGTCGCATCGGTCACGGTGGTGGTGGCGCCGGCCACGATCACTCCTAAGGGTCAAACGGGGGGAGGGGCTGCCAGGTCTACAACGCCGCGCGGGGCGGATCTGTTTCGACCCGGCGGGGTGGGTGTGTTTCACGTGGAACACACCCACCCGGACGGTGGATCCGGTGGGGTCAGACCGCGACGGTGGCGGCCTGGGCCTCCAGGTCGGCCAGCGAGGCCAGGTAGCGCTCGGCGTCCAGGGCGGCGGAGCAGCCGGTGCCGGAGGCGGTGATGGCCTGGCGGTAGGTGTGGTCGACGACGTCGCCGGCGGCGAAGACACCCGGGATGTTGGTGCGGGTGGAGGGGGCCTCGACCTTGAGGTAGCCCTCGGCGTCGAGGTCCAGCTGGCCCTTGAAGAGCTCGGTGCGCGGGTCGTGGCCGATGGCGATGAACAGGCCGGTGACCGGGAGCTCGCGGGTCTCGCCGGTAGTGGTGTCGCGCAGGGTGACACCGGTCAGCTTGGGGTCGCCGTGGATCGCCTCGACCGCGCTGTCCCACTCGAAGCTGATCTTCTCGTCGGCGAAGGCGCGCTCCTGCATCGCCTTGGAGGCGCGCAGGGTGTCCCGGCGGTGGATGACCTTGACGCTGCGGGCGAAGCGGGAGAGGAAGGTCGCCTCCTCCAGGGCGGTGTCGCCGCCGCCGACCACCGCGATGTCCTGGTCGCGGAAGAAGAAGCCGTCGCAGGTGGCGCACCAGGAGACACCGCGGCCGGAGAGCTGGTCCTCGTTCGGCAGGCCGAGCTTGCGGTGCTGGGAGCCGGTGGTGACGATCACCGCGCGGGCCTTGTGGACGTTGCCCTCGGAGTCGGTGACGGTCTTGACGTCACCGGTGAGGTCCACGGCGACGATGTCGTCGGGGATCAGCTCGGCGCCGAAGCGCTCGGCCTGCGCCCGCATGTTGTCCATCAGCTCCGGGCCCATGATGCCGTCCCGGAAGCCCGGGAAGTTCTCGACCTCGGTGGTGTTCATCAGCGCACCACCGGCGGTGACGGCTCCCTCGAAGACCAGCGGATTGAGGGAGGCACGGGCCGTGTAGAGCGCAGCCGTGTAGCCGGCCGGGCCGGAACCGATGATGATCACGTTACGGACGTCGCTCACTGCATCTCCTGGTTCGCATCGCGACCCGCGTTTGCTGCGGGGAGGGCGGTCCTGCTCCGCCGCCCGGGACAACGACTGACCAGTGTCTCGCATTCCCAGGAGGATCAGAACCAGGTGCCCGCACTCTGGGAGTGTCGTGCGGCCGATGGCATGGATCGTGCGGGAACCATCGGTCAGCCGGCTGCGACGGTGCGGTGCAGCAGGAGTCGGCAGTCCGGGGAGCGGAGGTAGACGTCGACCTGGTCGGAGCGGCCGGGCAGGGCGTAGACGAGGAGCTCGGCGGGGGCGCCGGCGTAGCTGCCGAGGTCGGTGGCCAGCAGGGCGGCGGTGCTGGGCGGCGGACAGGCCGGGGTGGCGCGGGCGCCGCCGGTCAGGCCCTGGCCGCCCTCGGCGGGCGGTACGGCGGTCACGCCGGAGCCGTCCGAGCCGTCCGAGGGGTCGGCGGCGCCGGCGCCGGCGGAGGGCTTGACGGGCAGCCGGGGCCGGTCGGGCCGTTCGGCGGTCGCGCCAGCGAGCAGCTTCCGGACCTGGGCGGCGAGCTGCTCCTCCTGGTAGACGGTGGCGCCCGGGGAACGGTCGGCCTTGGCGGCGACCGTGCCCCGGGCGTCGTCCCGCTGCTGGGAGGAGCCGGGCAGGGCCAGGAAGGCCCCGCCGAGTCCGAGGGCGAGCAGGGCGGCGGCCGAGCCCAGCACCAGGGTGCGACGGCGCCGGGGGTGGGCGGTGCGGCCCGGCCCGGTGGCGGCGGCCGGGCGGGCGTGCGGAGCGTTCGGCGGGGCGGTCGGTGAGGCCTTGGACGGGGCCTCGGACGGGACGGCCGGCGGGGCCGGGGCGGTTGCGGGGGCGTCCTGGGCCGCGGCCGCGAGGGCGGCGTCGAGCCGGGCGGCGACATCGGCCGGCATGGCCGGGGGCTCGGCGCCGGCGAGCAGCGTGCGCACCTCGGCGAGCGCCTCGACGGTCTCCCGGCACTCGGCGCAGCCGGTCAGGTGCCGCCGGAGCGCGTCGGCGTCGGCCGGGGCGAGCAGGTCCTCGGCGAGGTCGGCCAGCTCGTCGACCTCGGGGTGCGAGCCCGCGGCGGGGTCGGGGGAGGAGAGGGGCGCCGTCATCGCGTGCTCGCGTCTCCTTCCAGAATCGGCCGGGCCGGATCGGGGGCTGTCCCTGTGACGGTACGGGGCCCCGGTGGGTTCCCGGTCGGGCGGGCGGCCCCGGACGCGGGCGGTGTTTCACGTGAAACACCGCCCGCCGTGGGAGCGGCCTCCTCGCGCAGGTGCCGGACGAGCGGCAGCAGCCGGGCCCGGCCGCGGGCGCAACGGCTCTTCACCGTGCCGACCGGCACCCCCAGCAGTTCGGCGGCCTCGGCGACGGGGTAGCCCTGCATGTCCACCAGGACGAGCGCGGCCCGCTGCTCCGCGGGCAGTTCGGCGAGGGCGGCGGTCAGCTCGCGGTGCACCTCGGCGCGGACCACCGGGGTGTCGGCCGGCTCGTGCGAGCCGACCAGGGCGTCCAGTCGTCCCGGGTCGTCGTCGAGCGGCCTGGTCCGGCGGGTGGCGGTGCGCCGGGCGCGGTCCAGGCAGGCGTTGACCACGATCCGGTGCAGCCAGGTGGTGACGGCCGAGCGGCCCTGGAAGGTGTGGGCCGATCGGAAGGCGGAGACCAGGGCGTCCTGCAGGGCGTCGGCGGCCTCCTCGCGGTCGCCGAGGGTGCGCAGGGCGACCGCCCAGAGCCGGTCGCGGTGGCGGTTCACCAGCCGGCCGAAGGCCTCCCCGTCACCCGCGACGTGGCGGGCGAGCAGCGCCGCGTCGTCGTCGGCGCGCTCCGGTCCGTCGTCCGCCACGTCCACCCCTCGCCGTCCACGCCCCGTCACCTCGGCCCGCGGGTCAGCCGAACACCTTCACGTCGGCGATGTGTCCCTGGTACTGACCCCCGTGCTGGGTGTTCTCCGGGTTCTTGGTCAGGCTGGTCAGCCAGATCAAGAGATAGCGGGTGGTGACCGGGCTGTCCAGGTTGTAGGAGAGGCTGGTGCCGGTCTCCTTGCCGAGGACGGTGAAGTCCTTCGGCTTGGCCGCCGTCGGGTTGCCGACGCCCTTGCCCGGCATCCTCAGCTCGGCCGTGGCGGGGGTGCCGAGCTTGACGTTCACGCTGGAGACGGTCTGCACCGTGCCGAGGTCGAGCAGCAGGCCGGTGCCCTCCTTGGTCTTCGGTCCGAAGGGGTCGCCGTACCAGTTGGTGGTCCACTCGCTGTTCGGATCGGCGTCGAAAGCCTTGTCCAGGACGAACGTGCCCTCGGGGCCGCCGCCCAGCGGGTTGTAGGAGATCGCCTGGGTGACCGGGACCGCCACCGGGTCGTGGGTCGGCGTGTGGGAGGTGGGGGCGGCGCTGGTGCCGCTCGGCTGGGGGGACGCGGCGGCCGAGCTCCCCGAGCGCAGGTTGTCCACCAGTTGCCAGGAGGCCACGCCGATGGCGCCGAGGGCGACCGTCCAGGCGGTCACCTTGACCACCCGGCGCAGCCGCCGCCCGGCGTTCCGCACCGGGGCCGTCACCGGGGTGGGCGCGGTCCCGGGGGCGGCGACCACCCGGGTCGGGTTGGGCGCGGTCGGCAGGGCGTGGGTGTTGTGGCGCGGCGGGTTGGTGAAGACCGGCAGTTCGGGTTCGGGCCGGCGGATGCGCGGCATCAGCGCGATCGCCCGGGCGAGCCCCTCGGGGGTGGTGATCGGCTCGGCGTGGTGCGGCGGGTGGTCGCACAGGGCGCGGGCGGCCAGGTCGGACAGACCCTTGTGGACGCCGGCGCGGACCTGGTCGGGGGCCACCTCGCCGAGGTTCCTGGGCAGGCCCTGGAGGTCGTAGCGGTCCTCGGGGGAGGGCCAGCGGTGGGTGAGCGCGGCGAACAGCAGGGCGCCGATGGCCCGGGTGTCGGTGCGCTCGGCGTCCTCGTCGGCGCCCTCGGCGGGCAGGCCGCGCAGGGCGGCGTCCACCGCGATGCCGTTGATCCGGTACTGGCCGCTGTCGGTGCGCAGCACGCAGCGCGGGGTGAGCCGCAGATGGGCCTGGCCGCGCCGGTGGGCGGCGGCCACCGCGTCGGTGACCTGGCGGGCCATCTGGTACGCCTCGTGCGGCTCCATCGGGCCGTCGGCGAGCAGCTTGGCGAGGTCGGAGGCGTGCGGCAGCCACTCGCGCACGACGTAGACCAGCTCGCCCTCCTGAACGGCGTCCAGGACCTGCACGAAGCGCGGGTCGCCGAGCAGGGCGGCCGACTTGGCGGCGGCCAGGACCTTGCGGGCGCGCTGGTGGCCGGCGGCCATCAGGTGGACGCCGACGGCGCGGCGCAGCTTCTCGTCGACGGCGCGCCAGCTGCTGAAGGTCTCGGTGGAGGAGATGCACTCCTCCAGCCGGTAGCGGTTGCCGATCATGTCGCCGCTGTGCCGCAGCGGGGCGGGGAGGGTCTGCGGCAGGGTGGCGGTGTCCCGGGGGTCGTGGGTGGGCTGCGGGTCCCGGGGCGGGCGCTTGGCGGCGGGGCGGTCGGCCTTCGCGGCGGCCTCGGCCCGGCGGGCGGCGTCGCCGGCGGCCAGTTCGGCGGCGATCTCGGTGGCCGACAGCGGGGCGGTGATCTCCGAGGTCTCCTCGCTCCCGGCCGGGGCGTTCCCGGGGGCGCCGTCGTCCTCGGCGTCGGTGGCGTCGGCGGCTGAGGCCGCGTCCTTCCCGCGGTCCTTCCCGCCGTCCTTCTTGGCGTCCTTCCCGGCGGCCGCGGTGGGCCGGGCCGTGCCGTCGGCGAGTTCGTCGATCGCCGCGGCCAGCGCGGCCTCGTCCGCCGCTCCGTCAGCTGCTGACGTGTCGACGACCGCCTTGGTGCCATCAGCCACCGTGGTCCAGCCTCCCCTTGTGTCGCCCCGGGCCTAGAGAGAGTCGTTGGAGCGCTTCGGCCGGTGGCCCCGGTGCTCCAGGACAATTGTGCCCACTGTTCTCCACCGGGTACGACCGCCGAAAGGTCCCGGCGGTTGCCTGATGGTGGAGAGATGTGGTGCGGATCGGGANNNNGACGGTCCGGGGCGCGCGGCGGCCCGATGCCGGATCAGCGGCCCAGTCGGCCGCGCACCATACCCAGCATGGCGTTCAGCTCCTCGATCCGCAGCCGCTTGGCGATCAGCACGAAGACGGCGAGCTGGAGTCCGCCGGCCAGCAGGACGGTCAGCACGGCCCCGGCCCAGCCGCCGACTACCCGGGTGACCGCCAGGCTGGCGCCCAGGCCCACCAGGGCCGCGGGCACCGAGGCGGTGGCGAGCCGGGAGTAGGTCTTGCCGATCCGCTTGGTGTCCAGGCCGCCGACCCGCTTCTTCAGCTTGGGCACCGCGACCGTCACTCCGACGGCGTACGCGAGGCCGTAGCCGAGCGCCATTCCGGTGACCGTCCACTCGGCGGGCAGCAGCAGCCAGCAGAGCAGCGAGAAGCAGGCCTGGCAGGCGGCCACCCAGACGGTGTTGGAGAACGGCGTACGGGTGTCCTCGTAGGCGTAGAAGCCGCGGAGCATCACGTACTGCGCCGAGTAGGGGATCAGGCCCAGGGCGAAGGCGGAGAGCATCAGGCCGACGTTGCGGGCGTTCTCCAGGGCGACGTCGCCGCCGCCCACCGCGTAGATGGACTGGCCGATGGCCGGGCCGAGCGAGAGGAAGAGGAACGCCGCCGGGACCACCGCGACGGCCGTGGTGCGCAGCCCGTAGGAGAGGTCGTCGCGGACGGCGCCGGCGTCCTCGTCGGCGGCCGCGCGGGCCAGCCGGGGCAGCACCGCGCTCATGATCGAGACGGTGATGACGGCCTGCGGGAGCTGCCAGATCAGCAGGGCGTTGGAGAAGGCCGCGAGGCCGACACCGCCGTGGCCGTCGTCCGCGGCGGCGCTGCCGGCGGCGGTGGCCAGCTGGGTGATGACCAGGTAGCCGGCCTGGTTGGCGAGGACGAAGAAGAACGTCCACTTGGCCAGCCGGGCCGCCTTGCCCAGGCCGTGGCCGCGCCAGTCGAAGCGCGGGCGGAAGGAGAAGCCGACCGCCCGCAGGTACGGGATCATCGCCAGCGCCTGCACGGCGAGGCCCACCAGGGTGCCGATGCCGAGCAGTCGGACGCCCTCGGGGGTGATGGTCTCCGGCTTGACGTGGGTGGCGTCGAAGCCGCCGTACACCCAGATGTAGGCGCCGAAGGTGAAGATCACCACGATGTTGTTGAGGACCGGGGTCCACATCATCGCGCCGAACCGGCCGCGGGCGTTGAGGATCTGGCCCATCACCACGTGGATGCCCATGAAGAAGATGGTCGGCAGGCAGTACCTGGCCAGGGCGACCGTGGCGTCCGCGCTGGCCGCGTTCTCCATCATCGGATGGGCGATCAGCTGGACGAGCAGTGGTGCCCCGAGCACGGCCAGGAAGACCACGCCGGCCAGACCGACCATCACCAGGGTGAGCAGCCGGTTGGCGTAGGCGGTGCCGCCGTCCGCGTCGTTCTTCATGCTGCGCACCAGCTGCGGCACGAAGACGGAGTTCAGCGCGCCGCCGCCGATCAGGATGTAGAGCAGGGTCGGCAGGGTGTTGGCCGCGTTGTAGGAGTCGCCCATCACGGCGATGCCGATCGCGCCGGCGATCACCATGGTGCGCAGGAAGCCGGTGCCCCGGGAGACCAGGGTGCCGGCCGCCATGATCGCACTGGAGTTCAGCAGCGAGGCGACCTTGCCGCCGGAGGTCCTCCCGGCGCTCTCCTGCGGGGTCGCGGGGGCGGACCGCTCCTCGGCCGCGACGTCGGCGGGCGGCTCCGCCACGGGCGGCAGCCGCACCGCGGCCACCTGCAGGGTGGCCTCGTCCTGGGCGAGCGGCGGGTCGAACTCGATCGGCGGGACGAAGGGGCGGTGCCCGTCCGGGCCTTGGCCGCCGGGGCCGGGCCCGTACGGGTGCTGCGGAGCGGGCTGCCCCGGGTACCCGCCGGCCGGGGGGAACGGCGCGGGCGCGACGGGCGGGACCGGCGCCACGGGCGGCTGGGCGGCCGCCGGCTGCTGGAGGGGGGCCTGCTGGGCCGGCGGGCGGGGCGCCTGGGCGGTCGCCTGGTTCCCGCCGAACAGCCCGTCCACCCCCACGTACTCGGTGGACTCGGAGTCCCAGGCGGAGTGCGCCGGGCCGGGCTGCCACTGCGGCTGGCCGTCCCAGCCCTGGGCCGGGGCGGGCGGAGCCACCGGCGCGGCGGCCTGCTGCGGCGGGGCGTCCCGCCAGGCGGCCTGCGCCGGGGTGTCCCAGCCGGGCTGCATCGGCGGCACCGGCGGGGAGAACGGCGTCGGCGGCACCGGCGCCGGGTAGTCGCCGACCTGCGGCGGCAGCTGCGGCGGCACGTCGTACGC
>NZ_BAAAKJ010000072.1:26687-39090 GCF_039527695.1 Kitasatospora putterlickiae | reverse complement strand
CCCGCAGACCGTACGGGTCCTGCTCGCCCGGACCACCCTGGTACGCGTCGGCCGCGTAGGGGTCCTGGGCATAGGTGTCGGCCACGTACCAGTCGCCGGACGGCGACTCGGCGCCCGGACGGACCTCTCCGCGGCCCGGCGGCCGCTCCTCGCTGCGCCCGGTCATGTCACCTCTTCGCTGTCGTGGGGGAGGCCGCCACGGGGTCGGGCGGTGTCGGCGGTGTCAAGGACCAACCTTCTCATCACTGGTGGCCCGATCCCGGCCATCCGCGCTGCTGTCGCGCGGTGTCCGCGCGGCTTCGCCGGGGCCGTCCCCGTCGCCGGGGCCGCCCGCCGGGTCCTCCGCCGGGGCGCCGTCGGCCGAGTCCCCGTCCGGCCCGTCGGACGGCGCGAGCGGCGCGTCGCCCTCGTCGTCGCGCACCACCCGCCGCTTGCGCTGGCGCATGAACCGCAGGCCCGCGAGCAGCAGCAGCACCAGGCCTCCGCCGAAGACGTACAGCACGCCGTTGGTGACCGAGGTGACCTGGACGGTGAACACCACCGGGTCGCCGTACGGCTTCGGGTCGGGACCGGTGGTGTACAGCTGGGCGGTCATGCTGACCCGCCCGTTGTTCTTCGCCTCGGCCGGGAAGCGCAGGGTGACGCTCTGCGAGGCCGGCAGCACCAGCTCCTCCGCCGGCAGCTCGACCCGCAGCCGGTTGGGCTGGCTCGGGCTCAGCACCAGCTTGAGGTTGGTGACCGTCTGGGTGAGGTCGTTGCGGACGCTGACCTGGAGCACCCCGGTGTCCCCGGCGAAGGTGATGATCCGCTTCGGGGGCACCTTCACCGCGCCGGTGAGCTCGTCGAGGTACTGGTCCACGCCCTCGCGGTAGACGCCGCCGGCCGAGGCCCGGGTGCGCCACTCCGTCGACAGCGAGCGGACCATGGCCGCGCTGAACGGCCCGCGCACCCGCTGCGGCAGGGTCAGCACCTGCATCAGCGTGTCCAGGTCGGTCTGGATCTGCGTGGTGGCGGTCAGGTCGGTGGCGGGCAGCTCCGAGTCGCGGACCCGGGCCGGGTAGTCGGTGGGCGCCGGGACGGTGGTGTTCGCCTTGGGGTCCGGCGTCACCTGTCCGGCCAGCGCGTCCAGCTTGACCGGCTCCACCCACTTGCCGTCCTGGGCCGTCTGCAGGGCGCCGGCCAGCACCTTGGCGGTGCCGGCGGTGAGGTCGCGCGGTGGCATGACGAGCAGGCCGCGCGGGTTCTGCGGCTCCTGCCGGGAGATCGCGAAGGTCTCGGCGAGGAACCGCTGCACCGCCAGGGTCTGGTCCTGCGGGGTCGCCAGGTCCTCCTCGAACAGCGAGGTGACCACCTGGTCGGCGACCAGCGCGGTCTGCCCGTTGCCGATCGGCCGGGTGGCCGAAGGGGTGTACTTCAGCGTGTTCGACTCGGGCATGCTCGCGCCGTTCACCAGCACCAGGCCGGCGCCGGCGCGCTGGGCGACCGAGGCGATCCGCTGGTCCAGGTAGCCCTGGTAGGGCCAGGCGACGTCGGCCCGGGTGTCCACCGAGAGCCGGCCCTCGACGGTCAGCCGGCCGGCGGTGGCCGCCTTGCCGAGCGCGGCGTCGATGCCCTCCAGCTCGGGGGCGTTGTGCGCGATCGAGGCGAGGTCCGGGTCGGCGTAGGGCAGCGACACCACCTGGCTGCCCGGCTTGGCGACGGCGGCCCGCAGCTTCTCCAGCCAGGCCGTGGCGGCGGCCGTGCCGGTGCCGCGGACGGTGTTGTCCTCCTTGGCGGCGTTGCCCGCGGTACCGGGCTTCTGCACCCGGTAGTCCTTGGTCATCGCGAACGCGGTGTCCAGCAGGTCCGGGTCGACCACCCAGGTCAGCCCGGTCAGCGAGGAACCCGTCTCGACCAGCTCGTACAGCCGCCCGCCGGGCGCGAACTCGGTGGCCAGGCTGTCGTCGCGCAGCACCGGGACGGTCTGGTCGTTGTCGGAGAGGGTCTGGGCGGCCAGCACCGGGGCGTGCACCAGCGGCCAGAGGGTGGTGACCTTGGACGGCTGCGCCTCGGTCGGGGTCGGGTTGTACGGCAGGAAGGTGCGGGCGATGCCCAGCGGGCGGTTGCGCTGGTTGTCGGTGGTCGAGCCCCAGACGTCCACCGCCAGCTCGTACACGCCCTCGGTGGTGAGCTCCAGGTCGGCGACGGCGACGCTCAGCGTGTACGGCTGGCTCTGGCCGGGGCCGAGCTCGTTCAGCGCGTACTGCGGGCTGTCCAGCGAGATGCCGTCCGCCCCCTGCGGGGTGGTCCGGGCGACCACCCCGGCGAGCTCGCTGCGGGTGGTGAGCGGCTTGCCCTCCCAGGGCTTGCGGACCGTCGCGCGCGCGGACTTGAGGACGGACTTCCCGCCGTTGGTGACGTGCCCGGAGACGGTCACGGTGCCGTTCTGGACGGCCGTCGGCTTGTTCACCGACTCGATGGTCAGCGTCACCGGGTACTCGGCGGTGACCGTCGACCCGGCGGCCGGGCGCACCTCACCGGCCGCCGCCGGGGCCGCCGCGGCCGTCGGGAGGCCGGGCGGCGCCGAGACGAGCACCAGCGCGGCGCCGAACGCGCCGGCCAGCCGTCGGGCGGTTCGTCGCAGGACCCGCCCGGGGCGGTCGCCCGCCCGCCGTCCCGGGTGCCGTGCCGGCTCACTCACGCGGTCCGCCCTCGCTCACGGGTTCGCCCTCGCCGTTCTCGATCGCTGCTGCTGGTGCCGTGCTGCGGATGTTCCGCCGGCCCCGGTGGATGCCGTGAGGATCAGCCGTGAAGAAAGTGTGGTCGTCCGTCGCCCGAACGGCCGTGGCGGCGCACGGGACCGCGACCCGCCACCGGTGTCCCGGACTCGTCCCACCGGCATGGTAACGATGTGGTGAGGGGTGCGGTGTTGCGGGCCGGGAGTGAGCGGGTGGAAACGCGCGGGCGGCGGGGCCGCCGGGCCACGTACCCTTGTGAGCCGTGTCCACTGCCAATGAGCCCACCGCCCACCCGACCGGCGCCCATCATTCCAGCTCCGCCGTCCAGGTCGTCCCCGGCCTGAGCGAGGCCCAGACCCTGGGCCTCCAGGAACTGCTGCGGGTGTCCCCGGTCGCCGACGAGATCGCCCGCCGCTTCCAGGCGGCCGGTCACCGGCTCGCGCTGGTCGGCGGCTCGGTCCGGGACGCCCTGCTGGGCCGGCTCGGCAACGACCTGGACTTCACCACCGACGCCCGTCCGGAGCAGGTGCTCAAGCTCGTGCGCGGCTGGGCCGACGCGGTCTGGGACGTCGGCATCGCCTTCGGCACGGTCGGCGCCCGCAAGGACACCCCGCGGGGCTCCTTCCTGATCGAGATCACCACCTACCGCTCCGAGGCGTACGACCGCACCTCCCGCAAGCCCGAGGTGACCTACGGCGACACCATCGAGGAGGACCTGGTCCGCCGCGACTTCACGGTCAACGCGATGGCCGTCGACCTGCCCGGCCGCGGCTTCGTCGACCCGCACCACGGCCTGGACGACCTGGAGGCCCGGGTGCTGCGCACCCCCGCCACCCCCGAGGAGTCCTTCTCCGACGACCCGCTGCGGATGATGCGGGCCGCCCGGTTCGCCGCCCAGCTGGACTTCGCACCGGCCCCCGAGGTGGTCGCGGCGATGACCGCGATGGCCGACCGGATCGCCATCGTCTCCGCCGAGCGGGTCCAGGCCGAGCTCAACAAGCTGCTGCTGGCCAAGCAGCCGGTCAAGGGCCTGCGGCTGCTGGTCGACACCGGGCTGGCCGATCACGTGCTGCCCGAGCTGCCCGCGCTGCGCCTGGAGCGCGACGAGCACCACCGGCACAAGGACGTCTACGAGCACTCGCTGACCGTCCTGGAGCAGGCCATCGACCTGGAGCGGGACGGCCCGGACCTCGCCCTGCGGCTGGCGGCGCTGCTGCACGACATCGGCAAGCCGCGCACCCGCCGCTTCGAGTCGGACGGCCGGGTCTCCTTCCACCACCACGAGGTGGTCGGCGCCAAGATGACCCGCAAGCGGATGCGCGATCTCAAGTACTCCAAGGAGCTCACCGAGGACGTGTCGCGCCTGGTCGAGCTGCACCTGCGCTTCCACGGCTACGGCGGCGGCGAGTGGACCGACTCGGCGGTGCGCCGCTACGTCACCGACGCCGGCCCGCTGCTGGAGCGGCTGCACAAGCTGACCCGCTCGGACTGCACCACCAGGAACAGGAAGAAGGCCGCCGCGCTCTCCCGCACCTACGACGGTCTGGAGACGCGGATCGGCGAGCTCAAGGCGCAGGAGGAGCTGGACGCCGTCCGCCCGGCGCTGGACGGCAACCAGATCATGGAGCTGCTCGGGATCAAGCCCGGGCCGATGGTCGGCAAGGCGTACAAGCACATGCTGGAGCTGCGGCTGGAGCACGGCCCGATGGAGCACGACGCGGCGGTGGCCGCGCTGCGCTCCTGGTGGGACGCCCAGCGGTAGCGTCCGGCCGCACGGCGTGGGGGCGGTCCGGGGAGCACCCCGGGACCGCCCCCACGCCGTTCCCGGGCTCAGAGCTTCTTCAGGCAGAGGACGAAGCTGAGCGCCTCGGTGCTGGACTCGCGGGTGTAGGTGCTCTCGGTGCCGGTGACGTTGTCACAGGCCTTCTCGTTGTCGCTGGTCGCGTAGACCTTCTTGATCACCTTGTACTGGGCCCGGGCGTCGGTGCACGGCAGCATGGTGATCCGCGGGTTGGCGTCGTGGGTGGCCGTGGTGCCGTTCTCGTTGCGCAGGCAGTCGCCGGCCTTGGCGTAGTCGATGTCGCCGGGCACCTTGGAGCTGGCGGACGGCGTCGGCAGGGTGATCGTCGGGGCCGGGACCGGCGGCAGCGAGAAGCTCGGCGAGTAGGTCGGCGAGAAGGTCGGCGCGGGGATGGTCACGGTGGTCGGCGTGGGCAGCACCAGCGGCCGGTACGGGTCGTCGGCGTGCCGGGCGCTGAGGAACGCGCCGGTCGCGATCAGCACGATCGTCGAGCCGATCCCGAGCACCGGCAGCAGCAGCATGAAGATGTGCGGGCGCTTGGTGAGCGGCACGCCCGGGTCGAGCTGCGGTCCGTGGGTTCCGGGCGCGGGAGGCGGCAGGTCCTTGATCTTGTTGTGGGCGGCGAGGTTCCGCAGCAGGGTGACCACGGTGAAGATGCCGGAGAGGTAGCTCCACCAGCCCTGGACCAGCGTGCGGGCCGACATGTCGCGGACCACGGCGGTGCCGCAGGTGCGGCAGAACGGTCCCGGCTGCTTCAGGAACCGCATGATGATGATGATGCCCTGGTGGCCCCGGACGGTGGTGTCGACGGCCGGGAAGCCGCCGCAGAACCGGCAGACCGGGCCGCCCTGGTGGGCGTAGCCGACCGGTGCCGGGTAGCCCCCGGCCTGCGGCGGATAGGCGTAGCCGCCGGGCGGGGCCTGGGCGGGCACACCGTACCCGGGCGCGTCGTACCCCGGCGGGGCGGCGGGCGGCGGGGCCGCCGGGTAGCCGTAGCCGGGCGGCGCCGGGACGGTCGGCTGCTGCGGGCCCGGCGCGCCGTACGGGTTGCCGGTGGCGTACGGGTTGGCGCCGTCGGCGGGCGGCGTCGAGCCGTACGGCATCTGGGGCGGCGGAACGGACAAGGGGATCCCCCGGAAGGAAGGTCGGGTGGCGGGCGGTCAGGACTTCGTGACCGGCGGGACGCCGGTGAGCGTGGGCTCGAACGCGGCCGGCACCCGGTGGTTCGCCTTGCCGTCGGTGCCCTGGCCCTGTGGTGGCCCGTGCGGATGTGGTGATGTGCTCATCAGATGTGCCCCCGGGACAGACTGCTGTCACTCCGACAGATCTGACGTACCTTAGCGACTCGCTCCGACGTCCCCCGGGAGCGGGCCGGTCCGGCGGGCGGCGCGCAGGTAGAACACCGCCGACGCCGCGTACACCAGGGCCACGCCCAGCACGACCGCCACCGAGCGGCCGGAGAGCGGCAGCACCAGCGCGGTCACCAGGGCGGCGGCCACGAAGGCGACGTTGAAGAGCACGTCGTAGATGGCGAAGACCCGGCCGCGGTAGTCGTCCTCGACCGACTCCTGCACCACGGTGTCGGCGCAGATCTTGGTGCCCTGGGTGACCACGCCGAGCAGCAGCGCCGCGATCAGACAGGGCACCAGGCGGAAGGTGAGGCCGAGCGTGGGCACGAAGAGCACCGGAGCGACCAGGCAGACCGTCATCCAGCCGGCCAGTCCGAGCCGCCGGCTGCACCAGGGGCTGATCACCGCGGCGATGAAGAAGCCGGCGGCGGAGAGGCCGACCGCCAGCCCCAGGGTGGCCAGGCCGGCCGCGCTGTCGGCGGGGTCGTTGAAGGTGTACCGGGCGAGCATCACCACGACCACGATCAGCACGCCGTAGCAGAACCGGGCGGCGGTCACGGCGGCCAGCGCGTGGGCGGCCGGCCGGCGGTCGCGCACCAGGTGGACGACGGCGGCGCGCAGCTCGTGGGCGGCCCGGACCAGTGCCTGGCCGAGCGCGGGGCGGCCCGGGTGGTGCTCGGGGCCGAGCAGGTCCCGGTCCATCCGCAGCGACGCCAGCGCGGCGGAGAGGTAGAGGAACGCGGCGATCGAGACCAGCGCGGCGTCGGCCTTCGGGCCGGGGGGCATCAGCTGGTGCAGCAGGAAGCCGATTCCGCCGCCGCAGGCGGCCGCGACGGTGCCCAGGGTGGGGGAGAGGGCGTTGGCGGTGACCAGCTGCTCGCCGCGCACCACCCGGGGCAGGGCCGCCGACAGGCCGGCCAGGATGAACCGGTTGAGCGCGGTGACCAGCAGCGCGGAGGCGAAGAAGAGCCCGCTCGGCGCCTGGACCAGCAGGAGCCCGCCGGTGACCAGACCGAGCCCGAAGCGGGCCAGGTTGCCCAGGTAGAGCACCTGGCGTCGGCGCCAGCGGTCCAGCAGGACGCCGGCGAAGGGTCCGATCACCGAGAACGGCAGCAGCATCACGGCCAGCACCGAGGCGATGTCGGCGGGCGAGGACTGCTTCTCGGGGGAGAAGACGACGTAGGCGGCGAGGGAGACCTGGAAGACGCCGTCGGAGAGCTGGGACAGCACCCGGGCGGTCAGCAGCCGGCGGAAGTCGCGGCCGCGGAGCAGGTCGAGGAGCGTGGCGCGGTGCGCGGCCCGGTGGGTACTGCCGTTCTCGGTGATCGCCACGTGCCCAGAGTGCCATGGAAACCGCCGTTGTTTCACGTGAAACATTCGCCGGGGAAAGGTGAACGGGCCCACGGTCGTCGACCGTGGGCCCGTCCGGTGTCCGAGCGGGACCGGGCTCAGGGCCCGGAGGTGCTCAGGGTCAGCGCTCGACCTCGCCGCGGATGAACTTCTCGACGTTCTCGCGGGCCTCGTCGTCGAAGTACTGGACCGGCGGGGACTTCATGAAGTACGAGGAGGCGGAGAGGATCGGGCCGCCGATGCCGCGGTCCTTGGCGATCTTCGCGGCGCGCACGGCGTCGATGATGACACCGGCGGAGTTCGGGGAGTCCCAGACCTCGAGCTTGTACTCCAGGTTCAGCGGGACGTCGCCGAACGCGCGGCCCTCAAGGCGGACGTAGGCCCACTTGCGGTCGTCCAGCCAGGCCACGTAGTCCGACGGGCCGATGTGGACGTTGTTGGAGCCCAGCTCGCGGTCGCGGATCTGCGAGGTGACGGCCTGGGTCTTGGAGATCTTCTTGGACTCCAGGCGCTCGCGCTCGAGCATGTTCTTGAAGTCCATGTTGCCGCCGACGTTCAGCTGCATGGTGCGCTCAAGGACGACACCGCGGTCCTCGAACAGCTTGGCCATCACGCGGTGCGTGATGGTGGCGCCGACCTGGGACTTGATGTCGTCACCGACGATCGGCACGCCGGCCTCGGTGAACTTGTCCGCCCACTCCTTGGTGCCGGCGATGAACACCGGGAGGGCGTTCACGAAGGCGACCTTGGCGTCGATGGCGCACTGGGCGTAGAACTTGGCGGCCTGCTCGGAACCGACCGGCAGGTAGCAGACCAGGACGTCGACCTGGGCGTCCTTCAGGGCCTGGACGACGTCGACCGGGGCCTCGTCCGACTCCTCGATGGTCTCCCGGTAGTACTTGCCCAGGCCGTCGAAGGTGTGGCCGCGCTGGACGGTGATGCCGGTCGGCGGCACGTCGCAGATCTTGATGGTGTTGTTCTCGGACGCCGTGATGGCGTGCGCGAGGTCCTGGCCGACCTTCTTGGCGTCGACGTCGAAGGCGGCGACGAACTCCACGTCACGGACGTGGTAGTCACCGAACTGGACGTGCATCAGCCCGGGGACCTTGCCGGCCGGGTCGGCGTCCTTGTAGTACTCGACACCCTGCACCAGCGACGTGGCGCAGTTGCCCACACCCACGATGGCTACGCGAACCGAACCCATTCCGGTTGCTCCCTGTGATCTCATGAGCGCCGCCGGTGGTCGGCGGGACTCGTCCTGCTTCTTCGATGACTGCTGACGGGCGCGTGACGCGCCCACTCCTGCCGCGCGGCACAGGGCTGACGCGGTGTCAGCGCTCCTGGGAGGAGCGCCCCGGGCGGTCGTACGGTGGCCCGGGCGGGTCCACGGACCCGTCCTCCTGGCCTCGGCCGTCCGAAGTCTTGGGTGCTGCGGGGCCGGTCGTCCCGGTCGACGGGCCGGTCCGGCCGGTGCGGTTGGCCCGCTCGGTCTCGATCAGCTCGTTGAGCCAGCGGACCTCGCGTTCCACCGACTCCAGTCCGTGCCGCTGCAGCTCGACGGTGTAGTCGTCGAACCGCTCACGGGCGCGGGCGAGCGAGTTGCGCATCCGCTCCAGGCGCTCCTCCAGTCGACTGCGGCGGCCTTCCAGCACGCGCATCCGCACGGCCCGGTCGGTCTGGCCGAAGAAGGCGAAGTGGACGCCGAAGTGCTCGTCCTCCCAGGCGTCCGGGCCGGAGTCGGCGAGCAGTTCCTCGAACCGCTGCTTGCCCTCGGCGGAAAGCCGGTAGACGATCTTGGACCGCTTGCCGTTGAGCGCGGTGGCCGGGACGTACTCGACGTCCGGGTTGTCCTCGACCAGGAAGCCCTGGGCCACCAGGCTCTTCAGGCAGGGGTAGAGCGTCCCGTAGGAGAACGCGCGGAACGAGCCGAGCAGGACGTTGAGCCGCTTGCGCAGCTCGTACCCGTGCATCGGGGCGTCGTGGAGCAGTCCGAGAACGGCGAACTCCAGCACTCCTGAGCGCCTGCCCACTGCCGTCGTCCTCCCTTCCCCGGTCGGTTCCGCGATCCGCCTCCGTCGGCGGTATGTCGCTCCGATGTATCGGCTCGATATATCGAGAACAGTAGGCCCGGGTTTCCGAACCGGCAAGAGGGGCGCGCGTGAATGTGATCACAAGGCGACGCGCGGGTGGGCTTGGCAACGGGCGTGTAATGATCTGCCGCCGTTTTGCGGTTATTTGCGGTTGATGCCCGATTAGTTCGGTTTCCGGGCTGCGTACGCTGTCGCGTGTGCACGAGGACCACCTCCGGGGTTAGGTCGGTTGCGGGCATCGGACGTGGACCCTGCCTTCAGGCTCGACCGGCCTGGCGAGGAGTAGCTGGAACATGAGCGAACGACGACGCAGGTCGCCAGGTGGCGACGGTCGTCCCCCGGGCGGAGACAACGGACGTCCGGCGGGTGCCGGGCGCGACGACCTGGGTTCGGAGGGCCTCGGCCGGCGCAGACCCGAGGGCGGGCGGGACACCGCTCAGCAGCCCCGGATGACCCGTGCCGAGATGCGCAAGGCGGCCCAGAAGGGCCGGCGCGGCGGGGCGGAGGCCGGCGCCGCCGCGGCCGGGCGGGGACCCGGCAAGAAGCGGTTCATCGACTACCCGCGCTTCGGCAAGCAGGGCGTGCGCCGCTGGCTGCCGTCCTGGCGGCAGTGGCTGAGTGCCGTGCTGCTCTTCGTCGCGGCCTGCGTGGGCGCGGTCTTCTTCGTCTACCAGACGACGGAGATCCCGAAGCTCAACGCCCTGGTAGACGACCAGAACAACATCTACTACTGGGCCGACAACACCGAGATGGTCCGCAAGGGCGAGACCAACCGGCAGATCGTCGAGCTCGCCGACATCTCGCCCAACCTGCAGAACGCGGTCATCGCGGCGGAGAACTCGACCTTCCGCACCGACAGCGGCATCGACCCCAAGGGCATGATGCGCGCGGTCATCAACATGGCCAAGGGCGGTGAGACCCAGGGCGCCTCGACGATCACCCAGCAGTACGTGAAGAACGCCTACCTGACGCAGGAGCAGACGCTCTCCCGCAAGGTGAAGGAGTTCTTCATCACCCTGAAGGTCAATCAGGAGTTCGAGAAGAACGACATCCTCAAGGGCTACCTGAACACCAGCTGGTTCGGCCGCGGCGCGACCGGCGCCCAGGCCGCCGCCCAGGCGTACTACGGCGTCAACGCCAAGGACCTGGACCTGTGCCAGAGCGCCATGCTGGCCGGCCTGCTCAAGGGCGCCTCGTTCTACGACCCGACGATCAAGGCCAACCGCGCCCGCGCCGAGGAGCGCTGGGCGTGGATCCTCGACCGGATGGTGGAGACCAGGAACACCACCCCCGAGGAGCGGGCGAAGTGCACCGCCTTCCCCGAGCCGATCCAGCAGGTCCCGCCGGCCAACATGAACGGCCAGATCAGCTACCTGGTCGAGACCGCCAACAAGTTCGTGATGACCAAGGACCCGACGATCGACCAGCGGGCGATCGACAAGGGCGGCTTCAAGATCTACACGACCTTCCAGAAGGACAAGGTCGACGCCCTGAAGAAGTCCGTGGACGACATCCGGGCCGAGCAGATCAACCCGGACAAGCGCCCGGGGACCGACAAGTTCGTTCAGTTCGGCGCGGCCAGCGTCGTTCCCAACGACGGTGCGATCGTCGCCATCTACGGCGGTGACGGCGTGGAGAACGGCCACCACGAGAACAACGCCAACGCCCAGGGCGTCCAGGTCGGCTCGACCTTCAAGCCCTTCGTGCTGGCCGCCGCCATGCAGACCGGCGTGCAGACCGCGACCGACGACAAGGGCAAGCCGAAGCGGATCAACGCCGACAGCCGCTACCTCTCCGACGACATGTCGGAGATCCGCAAGCCCGACGGCTCCCTGGTGATCGGCGACGACGGCAAGCCCTACCGCCAGGCGAACGAGGAGAAGGGCAAGCGCGGCTACGTCTCGTTGCGGATGGCCATGCAGTACTCCTACAACGTTCCCTTCGTCCAGCTGAACCAGGACGTCGGCGGCCAGAACGTGATGCAGATCGCCGAGGCGGTGGGCATCCGCAAGGAGAACATCGAGAAGGAGGCGAACACCACCACCTTCCCGCTCGGCGTCTCCACCATCAGCCCGATCCGGATGGCCGACGCCTACGCGACCTTCGCCGCCAGTGGGAAGCAGGCCGAGCCGTACTCGGTCACCAAGGTCCTGCTGGACGGCAAGGAGCGGCCCGGCTTCGGCAAGCACGAGATCAAGCAGGCGCTGGAGCCGGCCGTCGCCGACAACATCACCGACGTGCTGGTGAACGTGGCGAAGAACGGTACCGGCAAGAAGACCAACGCCCTGGGCCGCCCGGTGGCGGGCAAGACCGGTACCACCGACGAGAGCATGTCGGCCTGGTGGGTCGGCTACACCCCGCAGCTGTCCACCAGCGTGGCGATGTGGCGGGAGGACCCGGCCCACCCGGGGCGGCTCGAACTGAAGGGCACCGGCGGCAAGGACGAGCTGCACGGTGGTGACGTTCCGGCGGACATCTTCACCCGGTACATGAAGGTCGCGCTGGCCAACGAGAAGAAGCTGGACTTCCCGACCCCGCAGCCGGTCGGCTCGCAGGTCGACTCCTCGGGCGCGCCCAGCACCGCGAGCGCCACGCCGACGCCGACCGCCACCGAGACGGCGCCCACCGCCCCGGCGGACCCGAACGCGGGCCAGCCGACCCAGCCGCCGGCGACCCAGGAGCCGGTCTGCGTGCCCGGCGTGGACTGCCCCGGCACCGTGCCCACCCAGCCGGTGCCGACCAAGACCAACCCGAACCCCGGCGGCGGCACCGTCGGCGGCACCGGAGGCGGAACGGGCGGCGGCACCGGCGGTGGTACCGGCGGCGCCGGCACCACCGGAGGAGCCGGTACCGGCGGCAGCGGCACCGGCGGCGGCGCGGGTGGCACCACCCCCTCGCCGAGCTGCCTGCTCGGCCCGATCGGCTGCTCGACGCCGAGCCAGTCGCCGACCACCGACCCGGGCGGCGGTGCCGGCGGTGCGACCGGCGGTCCCACCACCAGGCCGCCCAAGCCCTCGACGTCACCCTCGGCGCGCGCGGGCGGCGGTGCGGGGGCCCCGGAGAACGCTGATCCGGAAACGGCGGTGGGAGGCTCCG
>NZ_BAAAKJ010000072.1:20239-26674 GCF_039527695.1 Kitasatospora putterlickiae | reverse complement strand
AGGCTCCGGAGAGCCTCCCACCGCCGTTTCGTCGCATTCGAAGCGGTTCGTGCCGGTACCCCGGTGGCCGGCGGAGCGGTCATCGCCGCGGGCCCGGGGAAAAGGGGCAGGGGCCTCCTCGTACGGACGGGCGGGGTGCGGCAGGATGTCCGCCATGACGTCCAGCGTTCGTGACGAAGAGGCCCCTGCCGCGCCGGTGCCCGGTCCGCAGGCCAACACCGTGGTGGTGCCGGCGGACGAGGATCCGGTCGCGGCGGCCGGAAGCGAGGTGATCGGCGGCCCGCCCGGGAAGCGCGCGCTGCTCGGCGTCTCGTGGTGGATCCCGGCACGCTTCCTGGCGCTGGTGGTGATCGTGGTCTCGGTGCTGGGCATGGCGCAGAAGCTGCCCTGCTACAACGCCGCCTGGTTCCAGCCCGGTTCGCCGCAGTACGTGCACGCCTGCTACAGCGACATCCCGCACCTGTTCTCCGGGCGCGGCTTCGCGGCCGGCCTGCACCCGTACGTGGACCGGATCCCGGGCACCACCGGGGACCTGCAGTTCCTTGAGTACCCGGTGCTGACCGGTCTGTTCATGCAGATCGCGGCCTGGCTGACGCCCGGCGGCGGCTCCCTGCAGGACCAGGAGCGGTGGTTCTGGACGATCAACGCCGGTCTGCTGATGGCCTGCGCGGTGGTCGCCGTGGTCGCGCTCTCCCGCACCCACCGGCGCCGTCCCTGGGACGCGCTGATGTTCGCCCTGGCGCCGGTCCTGCTGCTCAACGCCACCGTCAACTGGGACCTGCTGGCCGTGGCGCTCGCCGCCGTCGCGCTGGCCTGGTGGTCCGGCTCGCGGCCGCTCTGGGCCGGGGTGTTCATCGGACTGGCCACCGCGGCCAAGCTGTACCCGGTGCTGCTGCTAGGCCCGCTGCTGGTGCTCTGCTGGCGGGCCGGCCGGTGGCGCGACCTGCGGGTGCTGCTGGGCGGCGCGGCCGGTGCCTGGCTGCTGGTCAACCTGCCGATCATGATGGCCAACTGGCAGGGCTGGTCGACCTTCTACGTCTTCAGCAAGCACCGCACCGAGGACTACGGCTCGCTCTGGCTGATCCTCATGCAGAGCCGGGGCGTCGGACTGGCCAACCTGGACACCTTCATCGCCATCCTGATGGTGCTGAGCTGCGCGGGGATAGCGTGGCTCGGCCTCGCGGCACCCCGCCGGCCGCGGGTGGCCCAGCTGGCCTTCCTGGTGGTGGCCGCGTTCGTGGTGTTCAACAAGGTGTACTCGCCGCAGTACGTGCTCTGGCTGCTGCCGCTCGCGGTGCTGGCCCGGCCGCGCTGGCGGGACTTCCTGATCTGGCAGGCCTGCGAGGTGCTCTACACCCTGGGCATCTGGTCCCACCTGGGCTTCGTCACCGGGCCCAAGCAGCACGGCATCGGCGAGTCCTGGTACCACTTCGCGATCGTGCTGCACCTGCTGGGCACGCTCTACCTGGTCGGCATGGTGATCCGGGACATCCTGCTGCCGGACCGCGACCCGGTGCGCTGGGACGGCAGCGACGACCCGTCCGGCGGGGTGCTCGACGGCGCCCCGGACGTCTTCGTGCTCGGCGCCGCCCGCCGGCTGCGCGAGGAGGAGAGCTACGCCGGGTACGCGCCGGCCGGCCCCGAGGCGTGGCTCGACGAGCCGCCCGCCGCGGAACCGGCCGGGAAGAAGGACTGACCGGCGGGACTCAGCGGTCCACCACGCGGTCGAAGTGCGTGGTGGTGTGCCGCACCTGGAGGCCGAGTTCGTCGCCGACCGCCGGCGGCGCGGCCTCGCCGTCCAGGAGGAGCAGCGAGACCTGCATGTGCGGCGGCTCGGCGAACCAGAGCTGCTTGCCGGCCCAGTGGTACGGCGACTTGGTCTTGTTGACGGTCGCCAGGCCGGCCCGGGCGATGCCCTTGGCGCGCGAGGACATGCCCTGCACGTACTTGGGCGCCTCCAAGCCGATGCCGTGCGCGGTTCCGCCGGCGACCACCAGCAGGTGGCCGTCGGAGGGCGCCGGGTGCTGGCGGTAGCCGTAGCGGTCGCCCTTGCGCACCGGGGTGACGTCCAGCACCGTCGCCCGGACCTCCAGCGCGCCGTGGTCGCCCAGCCAGAGCCGGGTGCCGATCCGGGCCCGGAAGACGGTGCCCGGGAAGCGCTGGGCCAGCTGGTCCATGCCCGCCGCGCCGAGGTGGCTGACGAACACGGTGTGCACCGGGATGCCGGCGGCCCGGGCGGTCTCCACCCAGTACGCGACCTCCTCGACCGGGCTGGAGCCGTCCGGCCGGTCCATCGGCAGGTGCAGCGCCAGGCCCTCGAAGGAGACGCCCTCCAGTTCGGCGGCGACGGCCGCGAGATCGGCCGCCGAGACGCCGTGCCGGCGCATGGTGGTCATGCACTCCACCACCACCCGGGCACCGTGCAGCGCCCGCAGGCCGTCCAGGCCCGCCACCGTCCGGATCACCCGGGCGTGCGGCAGCGGCAGCGCCTCCTCGCCCACCCGGTAGGGGGTGAGCACCAGCAGCTCGCCGCCGTACCACTCGGCCGCGTCGGCGGCCTCGTAGGCGGTGCCGACCGCCAGCACACCGGTGCCGAGGAGGGTCGCCTCCTCGGCCAGGCGGTGGTTGCCCAAGCCGTAGCCGTTGCCCTTCGCCACCGGCACCAGGCCGGGGAACTCGGCCAGCACGGAGCGCTGGTGGGTGCGCCAGCGTTCGGTGTCGAGGTAGAGCGACAGCGTCATCGGGTCATCTCCCAGGGGGTGTTGGGCACGGCTGCTCGGTGGCTCGGAGCGGGCTGCTCAGCGGCGCGACATGTAGAGGTCGAGGGCCTTGTGCAGCAGCTTGTTGAGCGGGAAGTCCCACTCACCGAGGTACTCGGCGGCCTGGCCGCCGGTGCCGACCTTGAACTGGATCAGGCCGAACAGGTGGTCGTTCTCGTCCAGCGTGTCGGAGATGCCGCGCAGGTCGTACACCCCGCCGCCGAGGGCGTAGGAGTCGCGCATCATCCGCCACTGGATCGCGTTCGACGGCTTCACCTCGCGCTTGTGGTTGGCCGAGGCGCCGTAGGAGTACCAGACGTGCTCGCCGACGACCAGCATCGTGGTCGCGGCCAGCGGCTCGCCCTCGTGGTAGGCGATGTACAGCCGCATCCGGTTGGGGTCCTCGGCGGTGAGCGCCTTCCACATGCGCTGGAAGTAGGCCAGCGGACGCGGGGTGAACTTGTCGCGCTCGGCGGTCACCAGGTAGAGCTGGTGGAAGACCGGCAGCTCGTCGTAGCCGCCCTGGACCACCTCGACGCCGCTCTTCTCGGCCTTCTTGATGTTGCGGCGCCAGAGCTGGTTGAAGCCCTTCTGGATGTCGTCCAGCGAGCGGTTGGCCAGAGGCACCTGGAAGACGTAGCGCGGCTGGACGTCACCGAAGCCGGCGCCGCCGTCCTCGCCCTGCAGCCAGCCCGCCTTGCGCAGCCGGTCGGCGACCTCGAAGGCGCGCGGCTCGTACCAGTCGGCCTCGACGTCGCGCAGGCGCTTGGCCTGCTTGGCGGCGATGGCCTCCTTGATGGTCGGGGCGTTCCAGCGGCGGATGACCACCGGCGGGCCCATCTTCACCGAGAAGGCGCCCTGGGACTTGAGGTGCGCCAGCATCGGCTGCAGCCAGCGGTCGAGGTCGCGGTCGAACCAGTCGATCACCGGGCCCTCGGGCAGGTAGGCCAGGTAGCGCTTGAGCTTGGGCAGCTGCCGGTAGAGCACCAGGCCGGCGCCGACGAGCTGGTTGGCCTCGTCGAACCAGCCGATCGACTCGGAGCGCCACTCGGCCTTCACGTCGCCCCAGGACGGCACCTGCATGTGGCTCGCCGAGGCGCGGCTCCTGATGAAGGCGAGGTGCTCCTCGCGGGTGATCGTCCTCAGGCGCAGGCTCATGCTCGGTGCTCCTCGTCGGTCGGGCCGCGGCGGGCCCCGTCTTCTCCGGCTGACCCTATCGTCCGGGGTCCCGTCGGCTTCGGGCACGGCGACGCCCCCGCCGCGCACCCGTCACCTGAAGACAAGTACGCCGCGGGGGCGCCGGGGGTTCCTCGCGGAAGTGGGGCTAACCCCACAGACCGCCGCGTGCGATGCCGAGGTAGAAGCCGATCGCCGAGGCGCCCAGCGTGATCATCAGGACGAAGCGCTCGGCCGTGGTGACGGAGACGTACATCCCCAGCAGGCCGGTGACGATCCCGAACAGTCCGGTCCACGAGGTCAGCAGGTGCAGGCTGTGGAAGAACGACGTGATGAAGGAGATCGCGCCCAGCACGGCGGTGAGGCCGACCAGGGTGTTCTCCCGCGGGTGCGGGTGTCCGTCGGTGTTCAGGGTGAGGGCGGGCATGCGGTGGACGGTCTGTGCCATGAGTCCCACCTCCGGGCGGGGAGACGAACGGGCGGGAAACCCGTTCCGTCCAGATTGCGGCGGTTGCGCGGGTCTCACAACCCCTATGCGTTTTGTTCGTCCGTCCGGGTGCGGGTAGGGTGTGTCGTCTGCACTGGTGTAGCTGTGCCCTCCTCTGCCCTCTTCCGGGTGAACGGGGACGGGCTGTCCGACCCGACCGCTACGGTGGCCGGTGTCGTCACTGCTCCGGTGCCGACGCTGCACAACCCTCCTGCCACGGAGAGACCGTGGCCGCTGAGTCCAAAGGAGGTGGGTTACTCATGCGTCACTACGAGGTGATGGTGATCCTCGACCCCTCGGTCGAGGAGCGCGCCGTTTCCCCCCTGATCGAGAGCTTCATGGCTGTCGTCCGCAACGCGGGTGGCAAGGTCGAGAAGATCGACACCTGGGGTCGCCGCCGTCTGGCCTACGAGATCAACAAGCAGTCCGAGGGCATCTACTCGGTCATCGACCTGCAGGCCACGCCTGAGGTCGTCAAGGAGCTCGACCGCCAGATGGGCCTGAGCGAGTCGGTTCTGCGGACCAAGGTCCTGCGCCCGGACACCCACTGAGCCACCTCTGAGGCCTTCGGGTCTCGGGTAGCTCGCGTCCGCTGTTTCACGTGAAACAGCGGTGAACGGACATCTTCCCGAGAGGTCATCACCACCATGGCAGGCGAGACCGTCATCACCCTCGTCGGCAATCTCGTCGACGACCCCGAGCTGCGCTTCACCCCGTCGGGTGCGGCGGTCGCGAAGTTCCGCATCGCGTCCACTCCCCGCACCTTCGACCGCCAGACCAACGAGTGGAAGGACGGCGAGAGCCTCTTCCTCACGTGCAACGTCTGGCGGCAGCCGGCGGAGAACGTAGCCGAGTCGCTCCAGCGCGGCATGCGCGTCATCGTGCAGGGCCGGCTGCGCCAGCGGTCTTACGAGACCAAGGAAGGCGAGAAGCGGACGGTCTTCGAGGTCGAGGTCGACGAGGTCGGTCCGAGCCTGCGCTCGGCGACCGCGAAGGTCACCCGGGCCAACCGGTCCGGCGGCCCCCAGGGCGGCGGCTTCGGCGGCGGCCCGCAGGGTGGCGGCCAGCAGGGCGCCGGCTGGGGCGGCGGCCAGCAGGGTGGCGGCCAGCAGGGCGGCGGCTGGGGTGGAAACTCCGGCGGCCAGTCCGGCCCCTCCGACGACCCCTGGGCGTCCAGCGCTCCCTCTGGTGGAAACCAGGGTGGCGGCGGCTGGGGTGCCCCGTCCGGTGGCGGCTTCTCGGAAGAGCCTCCGTTCTAAGAGCTGACAGATTTCGTGCGGCCTGGCCGTGGGCGCCGCGAGGCGCCCGCCCGGCCGTGAACCCCAATGGAGCACACAATGGCGAAGCCGCCTGCTCGCAAGCCGAAGAAGAAGGTTTGCGTCTTCTGCAAGGACAAGGTCAACTACGTTGACTACAAGGACACGAACCTGCTGCGGAAGTTCATCTCCGACCGCGGCAAGATCCGTGCCCGCCGGGTCACCGGCAACTGCACCCAGCACCAGCGTGACGTCGCCACGGCCGTGAAGAACAGCCGTGAGATGGCGCTGCTGCCCTACACCAGCACCGCGCGCTAAGAGAGGGTGACCGAACAATGAAGATCATCCTCACCCACGAGGTGCCGGGCCTGGGCTCGGCCGGCGAGGTCGTCGAGGTCAAGGACGGCTACGCCCGCAACTACCTGGTCCCGCGTGGCTACGCCATCCGCTGGACCAAGGGCGGTCAGAAGGACGTCGACGCCATCCGTCGCGCCCGCAAGATCCACGAGATCCAGACCCTTGAGGCCGCCAACGAGGTCAAGGGCAAGCTGGAGGGCGTCCAGGTCAAGCTGGCCGTTCGTTCCGGCGAGGCCGGCCGTCTGTTCGGCTCGGTGACCCAGGCCGACGTCGTCGAGGCCATCAAGGCCGCCGGCGGCCCGGCGGTCGACAAGCGCGCCGTCGCGATCGCCTCGCCGATCAAGACCGTGGGCACCCACAAGGTCTCGGTCAAGCTGCACTCGGACGTCCAGGCCAACCT
>NZ_BAAAKJ010000072.1:14897-20199 GCF_039527695.1 Kitasatospora putterlickiae | reverse complement strand
ACGACGCCGTAGCAGTGGCCGCAGGGCCGGTCTCCCCCTCCGGGGAGGCCGGCCCTCGGTGTTTCCCCGGCGAGGACCGCTCAGCTCCGCACGGCGCCGGTGACCAGCCACCGGCCGCCGCGGGCCCGCCAGGCCAGGAAGCCGCCGCGGACCAGCATGAACAGGTTCATCGCCCACCAGAGCCCGGCCAGCCCGGCACCGCTCGCCGGCACGGCGAGCGCGGCGGGGGCGAACACCACCAGCGTGCCGAGCATCGCCCAGGCCAGGAACGGGCCGTCCCCGGCGCCCATCAGCACGCCGTCCAGGACGTAGACCAGGCCGGAGACCGGCTGGCAGAGCGCGAGCAGCAGCAGGACGGTGTTCAGCTGGTGCTGCACCGCCGGGTCCGGGGTGAACAGCGGGACGTACAGCGGCCGGGCGACCACCACCAGCAGGCCCAGCAGCACGCCGGAGCCGATGCCCCACTCGATCATCCGCCGGGTGGCGGCCCTGGTGCCCGGGACGTCCCCGGCGCCCAGGTAGCGGCCGATGATGGCCTGGCCGGCGATCGCGATGGCGTCCAGGGCGAAGGCGATGAACAGGAAGACCGTCATGGCGATCTGGTGCGCGGCGATCTCGTCGTCCCCGAGCCCGGCGGCCACCGCGGTGGCGATCATCAGGACGGCGCGCAGGCTCAGGGTGCGGACCATCAGCGGTCCGCCGGCCCGGGCGCTCGCCCGTATCCCGGCCGCGTCCGGCCGCAGCGAGGCCTGCTCCCGGCGGGCGCCGCGGACCACCACGAACACGTAGACGGCGGCCATGCCGGTCTGCGCGATGACCGTGCCCCAGGCCGAGCCGGCCACCCCGAGCCCGGCGCCGTAGACCAGGCCGGCGTTCAGCCCGAGGTTGGCGGCGAACCCGGCGACGGCCACGTAGAGCGGGGTCCGGGTGTCCTGGAGACCGCGCAGCACTCCGGTGGCGGCCATCACCATCAGGATCGCCGGGATGCCGAGCGCGCTGATCCGCAGGTACGTCACGGCGTACGGGGCGGCCGTCGGCGAGGCGCCGAGCGCGTCCGCCACCTGGGGGGCGAGCAGCAGGGTCAGCGCGACCACGCCGGCGGAGAGCGCCAGCGCCAGCCAGATGCCGTCGATGCCCTGCTGGATCGCGGCCCGGCGGTCCCCGGCGCCGATCCGGCGGGCGACCGCGGCGGTGGTGGCGTAGGCGAGGAAGACGAAGACCCCGGTGGCGGTGGTGAGCGCGGCCGAGGCGACGCCGACGCCCGCCAGCTGGGCGGTGCCGAGGTGGCCCACGATCGCCGAGTCGGCCATCAGGAAGAGCGGCTCGGCGACCAGGGCGCCGAAGGCGGGGACGGCGAGCGCGAGGATCTCCCGGTCGTGTCGGCGGCGGTCGGTGGTGAGGGTCATGGGAACCAGGCTACTCATCCACAGGTAAGTGACGCCAGGGGCATGTGCCACTTACTCGCACGAGCGAACGACCGGGTCGTCCGTGTGTGTGTCCACCGCCACCCGGCTGTGTGTGAAGAATTTCTCATGCACAGGCCCGGGACGGGGGACGCGCAGGTCAGCGCGTTGACGGTGGATCGATGGTCTGGTTATCCACAGGGCTTTCCACAGGGGCGTCCACAGGTTTGCGGCACTTCTCCACAGTCGTGGGCCGCTCATCCACACCCCCTGTGGATAACCGCCTTGGCTGAAGGCCGTCCGGCGCCTTAGCGTGGGCCCTCCGCCCGACACTCCCATCCGCCCCGGCGTCCGATTTGTCGGTGCGGTGGCGTAGACAATGCGGTGGCGCGGAGTCGGGTTCCGCACCGTTCCAGCCACCGGCAAGGCCCGCTCCAACTCGCACCACTCGCTGATCGGGGAACACGCGTGACCGGCCCCCAGTACGACGACCACGACGCTCCGCCGCCGGAGGACGACTGGCAGGGCGCCGACGACCCCTTCCCGGTCGGCTCCTTCGCCGACGCCCCCTTCCCGGACGGCCCCGGCGACCGGCTGCCGGTCTCCCGCGGCCGCGGCAGCGGCCAGGGCCAGGGCGGCGGCTTCCAGAAGGGCGGCAAGGGCGGCCAGGGCGGTTCCGGCGGCTTCCAGCGGGACGGCGGCAAGCGGCGCCAGGGCGGCGAGGACGAGCGCGGCGAGGGCGGCCTGGACGGCTTCGAGCGCGTCCCCCCGCAGGACCTCGCGGCCGAGCAGTCCGTCCTCGGCGGCATGCTGCTCTCCAAGGACGCCATCGCCGACGTCGTCGAGGTGCTCAAGCCGGCCGACTACTACCGGCCCGCGCACGAGCTGATCCACGGCGCGATCCTCGACCTGTACGCGCGCGGCGAGCCGGCCGACCCGATCACCGTGGCCGGCGAGCTCACCAAGCGCGGGGAGCTCCAGCGGGTCGGCGGCCCCGGCTACCTGCACACCCTGGTCAACTCCGTCCCGACCGCCGCCAACGCCGAGTACTACGCGCAGATCGTGCACGAGCGCGCGGTGCTGCGCCGACTGGTCGAGGCCGGCACCCGGATCGCCGGCATGGGCTACGCCGCCGAGGGCGACGTCGACGAGATCGTCAACGCGGCCCAGGCGGAGATCTACGCCGTCACCGAGCAGCGCACCAACGAGGACTACGCGCCGCTCGCCGACATCATGGAGGGCGCCCTCGACGAGATCGAGTCGATCGGCTCCCGCAACGGCCAGATGTCCGGCGTCCCGACCGGCTTCGCCGACTTCGACGCGCTCACCAACGGGCTCCACCCCGGCCAGATGATCGTCATCGCGGCCCGTCCCGCGATGGGCAAGTCCACCCTGGCGCTGGACTTCGCCCGGGCCTGCTCGATCCACAACAAGCTGCCGAGCGTGATCTTCTCGCTCGAAATGGGCCGCAACGAGATCGCCATGCGTCTGCTCTCCGCCGAGGCCCGGGTGGCGCTGCACCACATGCGCTCCGGCTCCATGACGGACGACGACTGGACCAGGGTGGCCCGCCGGATGCCCGACGTCAGCGAGGCGCCGCTGTTCATCGACGACTCGCCGAACCTCTCGATGATGGAGATCCGCGCCAAGTGCCGCCGGCTCAAGCAGCGCAACGACATCAAGCTGGTCGTCATCGACTACCTCCAGCTGATGCAGTCCGGCGGCTCCCGCCGGGCCGAGAACCGCCAGCAGGAGGTCTCCGACATGTCGCGAAACCTGAAGCTGCTGGCCAAGGAACTGGAGGTGCCGGTGATCGCGCTCTCCCAGCTGAACCGAGGCCCCGAGCAGCGCACCGACAAGCGCCCGATGGTCTCCGACCTGCGCGAGTCCGGCTCGATCGAGCAGGACGCCGACATGGTCATCCTGCTGCACCGCGAGGACGCCTACGAGAAGGAGTCCCCGCGCGCGGGCGAGGCCGACCTGATCGTCGCCAAGCACCGTAACGGCCCGACCGCCACCATCACGGTCGCCTTCCAGGGCCACTACTCCCGCTTCGTCGACATGACCCGCGACTGACCCGCGACCGCCCCGGGAGGCGCGGGCGGCGGGCGAGGGCGGGGGGACCGGAAACACGTTGCTCCGTACCCGGTCCTTCAGTAGCCTTCGCGAGCACTTGTTCGGTGCTCCGTTCGACAACTCCCTGGGGGGTACGGTGCCGCGTCACCGTCACATCGTCATCGCCACCGCCGTGGTGGCCTGCCTGACCGTCGCGCCGGGCCTGGCGCACGCGGCCGGGCCCGGCGCCGCGACCGCGCCGTCGGCGCAGCCGAAGCCGGGCAAGGAGGCCAAGACGGCCGGCCCGATCGCGCCGTCCGCCCTCAGCACCTTCCAGAGCCCCGCAGAGGCGTCGGTCCGGCAGCAGGACCGGTCGGCCGCCGAGGGCCGGCAGGCCGCCGCCGCCGCGACGGCGAACAGCAGCCTTGCGGTCGGGCTGCACGCGGAGACCATCAGCGCCTACAGCATCAACCTGCGGACGATGCTCATCAGCGACCTCGCGCCGCTCGACCTGGTGATCGACTGGGGCGACGGGACGTCGGACCGGTACGACGGGCTCAACCCCGGTCTGAGCGACCGCAACCACCAGTACGCCAAGCTCGGCCAGTACACCGTCTCGGTCACCGTCTCGGACCGCAGCGGCGGGGTCTCGACCAACGCCGTCACACTCTCCACCGAGGGATCGGAGTTCACCCCCTACGGCCCGACCCGGCTGCTCGACACCCGTGACGGCACCGGTGCCCCGGCCGGCCGGGTGCAGCCCTGGGGCGAGACCCGGGTGAAGATCGCGGGCAACGGCGGGATCCCCGCCGGGGTGACCGCGGTGGCGCTCAACCTGACCGCCGTCGAGCCGGGCGGCGCGGGCCACATCATCGCCTACCCCGGTGGCACGGAGCGCCCGACCACCTCGAACGTCAACTACGTCGCGGGCCGGACGGTGCCGAACCTGGCCATCGTCCCGGTCGGCAGCGACGGCTACGTCAACCTCGCCAACCGCGGCGTCGGGGCCGTCGACCTGATCGCCGACATCGCCGGCTACTTCACCCAGAACGAGGCGGCCGGCTACACCGCCGTTTCCCCGACCCGGCTGGTGGACACCCGCGACGGCACCGGCACCACCCGCGGCCAGGTACCCGGCTGGACCTCCTTCTCCGCCCAGGTGACCGGCCGGGCGGGCGTTCCGGCCGGGGCCCGGGCGGTGGCGCTGAACGTCACGGTGACCGACCCGAACAGTGACGGCCACCTCACCGTCTACCCCGGCGGCGGGCGGGCGCCGTCCGCGTCCAACCTGAACTTCTACCGGGGCCAGACCATCGCCAACGCGGTGATCGTGCCGGTCGACGCCGCGGGCCGGATCCAGGTGCTCAACGCCGCGGACGGGGCGTCCGACGTGATCGTCGACGTGGTCGGCTACTACGGTGACCCCGGCGGCAGCGCCTACGTCGCGATCGAGCCGTTGCGGCTGGGGGACACCCGGGACAGCCCGAACGGAGGGCTGCCCTCGCAGAGCTACGTCTACGTCGACCTCTCCGCCGGGCTGCCGGAGTACACCGGTTTCGTGCTGAACACCACGGTGACCAACACCGCAGCGGACGGGCACCTGACGGTCTTCCCGGACCCGAACAGCCTTGAGCAGTACTACCGCGGCACCAACGTCTGGCCGGCCAAGCCGAACGCCTCCACGCTGAACTGGAAGGCGGGGGACACCGTGCCGAACCTGGTCCAGGCGAACCCGGGCTCCCACGGCATCGTCGACTTCTGGAACGCCAGCGGCGGCGACATCGACCTGATCATCGACATGTTCGGTTACTACCAGAACCGCTGACCCGTCACCGGCCCCCCGG
>NZ_BAAAKJ010000072.1:9569-14873 GCF_039527695.1 Kitasatospora putterlickiae | reverse complement strand
GGGTACTCCGGGAACGACGCGTCTCCGGGCGATGGGTTACTGTCCTCCCCGTGAATCAGATAAGACGGCGGCTTCCCGGCAGGTTCCGTGGTGCCGAGCGGGGAACGCCGGCCTCGGCCGCCGGTGCGCGTCTGGGCTGGTTGGACGCCCTGCGCGGGATCGCGGCCCTGGTGGTGGCGCTGCACCACTTCGGGATCCTGGAGCTGCTGCCGTTCGGCGGGGCGGTCTGGGAGCACTTCGACCTGGGACTGTACGGCGTCATGCTGTTCTTCCTGGTCAGCGGCTACATCATCCCGGCATCGCTGGAACGCCGGGGCGACGTCCGGGCGTTCTGGGTGGGCCGGCTGTTCCGGATCTACCCGGCGCTGATCGCCGCCTTCACGGTCTCGATCCTGATGCTGCCCGAGGGCGACGGCTCGGTGGCGCTCTTCCGCACCGGTCACAACCTCATCTCGCTCGCGGCCAACGCGACGATGCTCCAGGACATGCTGAACGTGGTGAACGGCATGGGCGTGACCTGGACCCTCACCTACGAGATGGTCTTCTACTTCCTGGTCACCGGTCTGTTCACGCTCGGCTGGCACCGGCGCAGCGGCGGCATCGCGGTCGGCTTCGCGGCGATCGCCCTGGTGTTCGGCGGCTCGCTCGCCACCAACACCCTCGCCCAGTCGCTGGACGCCACCCGGCACCTGGTGCTGGCGGCGGTGCTGATCGTGGTCATGGGGTTCCTGTGCATGCTGAGCGGCAATCAGGCGCTGGCCCGGACCGGCGCCCTGCTGGTGGCCGGCCTCGCCCTGGTGCTGCTGTTCCTCAACAGCCGCGCCCCGGTCTTCGAGACGCTGCTGATCTTCGCCACGATGTTCGCCGGCACCGTGCTGTACCGCGCCGAGCACGGCCAGATCGAGCGTCTCCAGGCCTGGCTCTGCTGCGGCTTCGTGGTGGTCGCGGGTGTGGCGATCGGCTGGATGTACAACCGCAACGGCGTCGAGCTGAACACCTGGAACTCCGGCTGGATCGCCTGGTCGACGTCCTTCACGGGCGCCTGGGCGACCTTCCTGGGCGCGATGCTGCTGCGCAAGAAGCGGTTCCCGAAGCCGCTGACCTGGCTCGGCTCGGTCAGCTTCTCGCTCTACCTGCTGCACGTGCCGCTGCTGCACACCATCGCCCCGCACCTGGCGCAGCCGATGCCGACCACCACGGGCGGCAAGACGCTCTGGACGCTGGAGTACCTGGCGATCGCGCTGGCGGCCGCCTACCTGCTGTACCGGCTGGTGGAGCTGCCGTTCCAGAAGCTGGGACGCAAGCTGCTGAAGGCGATCGAGCGGAGGTTCCCCGGAACTCCGCCGTCCGGGCCGCCGTCCGGGCCTCCGGAGCCACCGCGGCGGACCGTCGACGCGGCGCAGGAGGGGCAGCCCGCCGGCCGGGCGCCGGTCGAGGCCGGAGTCGTCCCGGCGGCCTGAGCCCGGGCCGCCGCTGTCGCCGTCCCCGTTCCGGCCGCTGTCACGCGCCGGGCCGGGGACGCGGCGCATCCGGGCCCGGTGGTGCCGGGCCGGTGGCGGCGCCCGTCGGACGGCCGGCCCGCGCGGGGCGGTTCAGAGCGTGACGGTGGCCCGGAAGACGGTCGCGCCGGGCCCGTCGAGCCGGGTCGCGGCACCGGTCGCGGGAAGGAAGGCGGACTCGCCGCGGGCGAGGTCCAGGACGCCGCCGTCGGCGCCGGTCAGCCGGACGGCGCCGTCCGTGCAGAGCAGGATCTGGGCGGCGGAGCCGTCCACCGTCCGGGCCTCCCGGTCCAGGACGAAGCGGGAGAGCCGGAACTCGTCGATCGGCACCGGGTAGAGCTCCTCGCCGGGCGTGCCGTCGACCGCGACCGGCCGCAGCGGGGCGGGCGCGCAGGAGGCGAACTCGACCACCCGGAGCAGTTCCGGCACGTCGATGTGCTTGGGGGTGAGCCCGGCCCGCAGCACGTTGTCCGAGTTGGCCTGGAGCTCGACGCAGACGCCGTGCAGATACGCGTGCGGGACGCCGGCGCCCAGGTAGAGCGCCTCGCCGGCGCGCAGCAGGACGTGGTTGAGCAGCATTCCGGCGATCAGCCCGACGTCCCCCGGGAAGTCCCGGGCGATCCGGAGGTACGGCGCGTACGGCCCGTCCGGGTCCTCGGCGACGGCCTTGCCGACCGCCTCGGCGGTGTCCCGGACGGCCTCCGCGGCCTGCGGTCCGGACAGCGTGAGGACGGCGGCCAGCGCGCGGCTGAGCGCCTCGGACTCGTCCTCGGCGCCCAGCAGGGCGACCACCGGCGCCAGCGCGGGCACCCCGAGACCGGCCAGCAGCGCGGCCGCGTCGGCGGGCCGGCGGAAGCCGCAGAGGCCGTCGAAGTCGCCCAGCGCGCAGATGAGTTCGGGCTTGTGGTTGGCGTCCCGGTAGTTCCGGTGCGGGGCGTCCAGCGGGATCCCCAGGGCGTTCTCGGCGGCGTACCCGGCGCGGGCCTGGTCGAGCGAGGGGTGGGCCTGGATGGAGATCGGGATGCCCGGGGCGAGGACCTTGAGCAGGAACGGCAGGGCGGGGCCGAACCGGGCCACCGAGGCGGCGCCCAGCTCGCCCGCCGGGTCGGCGGCGATCAGCTCGTCCAGCCGGCGCGGCCCGTCGCCCCGGTCCGCCCGGGAGGGGTCGCCGGGGTGGGCGCCCATCCACAGCTCGGCCTGCGGTTCGCCGGTCGGCTCCTGCCCGAGCAGCTCGGGGAGCGCGGTGACCGAACCCCAGGCGTACGGGCGGACGGTGTTGACGAGCTTGTCCATGGGCGCGGTCCTGCTCCTTGCTGCAGTGGCTGGTGGGCCTCGCCGCCGTCAGGCGGCCGCGGGCGGGGGCGGACGGGTTCGGGCATCCGGGCACAGGCCGGGCATCGACCCTAGCCGACCTGCGCCTCCCCGGTGGAAACGGCGGGGGCGGGCCGGGAGTGCCTCGGGAGGAGGGGTGGTCCGAGGACGCGGTAGTAGGATGCCAGGACCCAGTGTTTTCCACGGTGTCGTCCGGGTCGGCGGGGTGCCGGCCGGGACTGTGTCTTCCGATGAGTGCGGGCAATGGTGACCGGCACGTCCCGCCACCGGCCGAGAGGTTAGTACGTGACCGTCAACCAGCAGGGTTTCGCCGATCTCGGCCGGGTGCTGGTGATCATCCCCACCTACAACGAGGCGGAGAACGTCGAGCGCATCGTCGGCCGGGTGCGCGCCGCCGTCCCCGAGGTGCACGTCCTCGTCGCGGACGACAACAGCCCGGACGGGACCGGCGAGCTGGCCGACAAGCTGGCCGCCGAGGACCCCCAGGTGCACGTCATGCACCGCAAGGGCAAGGAGGGGCTGGGCGCCGCCTACCTGGCCGGCTTCCGCTGGGGCATCGACGAGGGCTACGACGTGCTCGTCGAGATGGACGCCGACGGCTCCCACCGCCCGGAGGAGCTGGGCCGGCTGCTGACCGCGCTGCGTGGCGCCGACCTGGTGCTCGGCTCGCGCTGGGTCCCCGGCGGCCGGGTGGTGAACTGGCCGAAGTCCCGGCTGCTGCTCTCGCGCGGCGGTTCGACCTACTCGCGGCTGATGCTGGGCGTGCCGATCCGGGACGTCACCGGCGGCTACCGGGCGTTCCGCAAGGAGACCCTGCTCGGCCTCGGCATGGACGAGGTCGCCTCGGCCGGCTACTGCTTCCAGGTCGACCTGGCCTGGCGCACGGTGAAGGCCGGCTTCAAGGTCGCCGAGGTGCCGATCACCTTCGTCGAGCGGGAGCTGGGCGCGTCCAAGATGAGCCGGAGCATCGTGGCCGAGGCGCTCTGGCGGGTCACCTCCTGGGGCGTCGCGGACCGCGTCGCCAAGCTGACCGGCCGCAAGGGCTGACCGCCACCGCGCAGCGTCACCACCCGGACACATGATCGCGAAGGCGTGCCCCCGCCGGGCGCGCCTTCCGCGCTTTCCGCGCGCCGTGCTCCCATGCTGTAGGGCGCGGAACCGTTAACCAGAGGGAGCAGCCAGTGACGTCGTCGCCCGAGGAGTCCGAGGAGAACGCCGGCGCGGACCCGGTCGACGCGGTGCCCGCCGCCGGTGCGCCGGTCCGGCCGCTGGAGGTCGACGTCTTCACCGGCCCCGAGTCGGCCTTCTTCGCCACCTCCACGCTGATCCTCGGCGAGCACACGGCGATCCTGGTCGACGCCCAGCTCACCCGCAGCGCCGGCCGCGAGCTGGCCGAGTGGGTGGCGGGCAAGGGCCGCCGGCTGCTCGCCATCGTGATCACCCACCAGCACCCCGACCACTACTTCGGCGCCGAGGAGGTGCTGCGGCTCTTCCCCGAGGCGCGGCTGCTGGCCGCGCCGTCCGTCGTCGACGGTATCCTGCGCACCGCCGCCGCGAAGGTGGCCCAGTGGAAGCCGGTGTTCGGCGACGACATCCCGGACCACCCGCTGGTCCCGGCGCCGCTGCTGCCCCAGCCGCTGATGATCGACCGGCAGGTGATCCCGGTCCTGCTGCTCGGGCAGGGCGACTGCGGCGGCTCCACGGTGGTGCACGTGCCGAGCGTCCGCACCGTGGTGGCCGGCGACTTCGCGTACAACGGCACCCACGTCTGGACCGCCGACACCACGCCGGAGCAGCGCACCGAGTGGGTCCGCAACCTGGGCCGGATCGCCGAGCTCGGCGCGGACCGGGTGATCGCCGGGCACCGGGCGCCCGACCAGGGCGACGACGCGGACCGGGTGCTGGCGTTCACCGGGGAGTACCTGCAGGACTTCGACCGGCTGCTGGCCGAGCACCCGGACGACGCGGAGGCGCTGGTGGCGGCGGTGAACCAGCGGTACGGGGAGCTGACCCTGCCGGCCGTGCTGGAGCTGAGCGCCGTCGCCAACACGGCCGCCACCACCGACGCGGAGCCGGCCGCCGAGCCGGACACGGAGCCGGACGAGGACGGCGCCGGGGACGCGGACGACGAGCCGGACGACACCACCGAGCCGGGCGAGGAACCGGGCGAGGCGGGCGCCGACGACGCCGCCGAAGCCGACGAGGAGCCCGGGAACACCGCCTGAGCCCCGCGGCGGATACTGGCGGCATGACGCCGTACGACGCGATCGTCCCGGCCGGGGGCGCCGCCCGGCGGCTCGGCGGGGCCGACAAGCCCGGCCTGACCATCGGCGGGACCACCCTGCTGGACCGGGTGCTCGCCGCCTGCGCGGACGCCCGGACCACGGTGGTGGTCGGCCCGGCCCGCCCCACCGCCCGGCCCGGGATCCGCTGGACCCGTGAGCGCCCGCCCGGGGGTGGCCCGGTGGTCGCC
>NZ_BAAAKJ010000072.1:8931-9462 GCF_039527695.1 Kitasatospora putterlickiae | reverse complement strand
CTTGGGGGACGCCACCGGCCGCGACCAGCCGCTCGCCGCCGCCTACCGCACCGCCGCGCTGCGCGCCGCCCTGGCCGCCGCCGGCGACCCCGCCGGGCTCCCGCTGCGCCGGCTGACCGGCGCCCTGCCCACCCTCCGGCTGGCCGACACCGACGACGTCAGCCACGACTGCGACACCTGGGAGGACCTGGAGCGGGCCCGCCGGCGCGACGGGGACTGACCCGGCGTCCGGACGTGAGCGAAACGACGCGCGCCGCTCACCGGACAAACATCCCGGCGAAACCGCCGATCAGGCAGCATGTTCGCATGGAACGCACGCTGGATGACTGGATCGCCGAGGTCCGTGCCGAGCTGGACATCGACCTGGACGTCGACGTCCGCGGCCTGCTCGACCTGGCCCGGGTGGTCGCGCACGGGGTGGACCGTCCGGCCGCCCCGCTGACCGCCATCCTGGCCGTGGACAACGAGTTCCACGAGGAGCTGCCGACCGTCTTCCCGCACTTCCCCGGCGCCAAGGACTACTTCACCGAG
>NZ_BAAAKJ010000072.1:8222-8893 GCF_039527695.1 Kitasatospora putterlickiae | reverse complement strand
CCGTGAGGGCGATGGAGGACCACGCCGTGCCGGTCCCGGTCCGCCCGGCCGGCTGGGCGGCGGCCCGGGAGGCCGCCCGCCGGGCCGGCCGCCCCGCGCTGCCGGCACTGAACCTGCCGCTGGACGACGCGCTCGGCCGCACCCTCGCCGAGCCGCTCACCGCGCTCACCGACCTGCCGGCCTTCGACACCTCGGCGATGGACGGCTGGGCGGTCGCCGGACCCGGCCCCTGGCAGGTGACCGGCCGGCTGCTCGCCGGTCGCCCCGCCGCCGGACCGCTCGCCGACGGCTCCGCCGTCGAGATCGCCACCGGTGCCCAACTGCCGCCCGGCGCCACCGCGGTGCTGCGCCGCGAGCACGGTGAGCGGTGCGGACCGCTGCTGTCCCACCGCACCCCGGGTGCGCTGACCCCCGGCCAGGACGTCCGGCCGCGCGGTCAGGAGTGCCGGAGCGGCGAGGTGCTGCTGCCGGCCGGCACCCCGGTCGGCCCGGCGGTGCTCGGCCTGGCCGCCGCCTGCGGCCACGACCGGCTGGCCGTCCGCCGCGCCCCGGTGGTGGAACTGCTGGTGCTCGGCGACGAACTGCTCGGCTCCGGCCTGCCCCGGCCCGGCCTGGTCCGGGACGCGCTCGGCCCGCTGCTGCCGCCGTGGCTGCGCGCGGCCGGCGCCGAG
>NZ_BAAAKJ010000072.1:0-8213 GCF_039527695.1 Kitasatospora putterlickiae | reverse complement strand
GCCTCGGCACCGAGACCGGCGACCCGCGCGCCGTCCGCGACGACGCCGGGCTGCTCCGGGACGCCCTGCGGAACTCCGCCGCCGACGTGGTGGTCACCACCGGCGGGACGGCGGCCGGCCCGGTGGACTTCCTGCACCGGGTGCTCGCCGAGTGCGGCGCCCGGCTGCTGGTGGACGGCGTCGCCGTCCGCCCCGGTCACCCGATGCTGCTGGCCGAACTGCCCGGCGGACGCCATCTGGTCGGCCTGCCCGGCAACCCGCTGGCCGCGGTCGCCGGCATGGTGACGCTCGCCCTGCCGCTGCTGCGCGCGCTGGCCGGCCGGAGCGCCGGCGAACCGTCGCCGGCCGTCGCCGTCGACCCGCTGCCCGGCCACCCGGTGGACACCCGGCTGCTGCCGGTCCGCCGGACCGCCCGCGGCGTGCTGCCCCTGCCGTACGACGGCCCGGCGATGCTGCGCGGCCTGGCCCGGGCCGACGCGCTCGCGGTGGTGCCACCGGGCGGTGCGGCCGCCGGTGACGAGATCGAACTGCTGGAGGCCCCGTGAGCGTCCGACGCGTCCGAGACCGGCTGGCCGGGCCGTCCGTGCCGGGCACCGAGCCCTGGGCCGACTCCGGGATCGTGCTGCCCGCCCGGCGCACCGCCCCCGCGGTGCGGCAGGTCGGCTCCCGGCTGCTGCTGGCGCTGGGCGTCCTGGTGGCCACCACGGTGATCGTCTGGCTGGACCGGGACGGCTACAACGACAACGCCGGCGGCGGGCTGAGCTTCCTGGACTCGGCGTACTACGCCACCGTGACGCTCTCCACCACCGGGTACGGCGACATCACCCCGTTCAGCGAGAGCGCCCGGCTCACCAACATCCTCGTGGTCACTCCGCTGCGGGTGCTCTTCCTGATCATCCTGGTCGGCACCACGCTCGAAGTGCTCACCGAACGCACCCGTCAGCAGTGGCGGTTGAACCGCTGGAGGTCCACCGTGCGTGAGCACACCGTCGTGATCGGCTTCGGCACCAAGGGCCGCAGCGCCATCGACACCCTGCTCGGGCAGGGGGTGCGCAAGGAGGAGATCGTGGTGGTCGACCCGCAGCGCAGGGCGGTCGACCAGGCCGCGCAGCAGGGCCTGGTGGGCGTGGTCGGCGACGCCACCCGGACCGACACCCTGCTGCGCGCCGGACTGCCCACCGCCTCCCGGGTGGTGGTCGCGCCGGAGCGGGACGACACCGCCGCGCTGATCACCCTGACCGCCCGCCAGCTGACCCGGTCGGCCACCATCGTCGCGGCGGTGCGGGAGGACGAGAACGCCCCGCTGCTGCGGCAGAGCGGCGCCGACGTGGTGGTCACCAGCTCCAGTTCGGCGGGCCGGCTGCTGGGCATGTCGATGCTCAGTCCGCACGCCGGCGCGGTGATGGAGGACCTGCTCACCTACGGCAATGGCCTGGACGTGGTCGAGCGCCCGGTCACCCGGGCCGAGGCCGGGCACGACCCGCGCGAGCTCGACGACCTGGTGGTGGCGGTGGTGCGCGGCCGGCGGGTGATCAACTACACCGAGGCGGAGGCGCGGACGCTGCAGCTCACCGACCGGGTGATCGTCATCAAGTCGGCCGAGGGGGCGTAGGGTTCCCGCATGACCGGTCAACCGCGGCTCCCGTTCGGCACCTTCGACTTCTCCGCCCCCGCGCTGGAGGTGGTGGACCGGCTGGTCGCCCCGGTGGCCGACGCGCTGAAGAACTGGGACGACCGGGAGGCCGCCCGGTCCGTGCTCTACGTCGAGACCGATCCGGAGAAGGCCGACACCGCCGTCTTCTGCGAGACCTACGGCGTGCCGCTCGACGCCTCGGCCAACTGCGTGGTGGTCGCCGCCAAGCGCGGCGGGGAGACCACCCTGGCCGCCTGCCTGGCGCTGGCGACCACCCGGGTCGACGTCAACAGGACGGTCCGCCGGCACCTGGAGGCCCGCAAGGCCTCGTTCGCGCCGATGGACACCGCGGTCGAGGCGACCGGCATGGAGTACGGCGGCATCACCCCGGTCGGCCTGCCGGCGGACTGGCCGCTGCTGGTCGACGAGGCGGTGGCGGCGGCCCCGTTCGTCCTGGTCGGCAGCGGGCGCCGGCGGGGCAAGCTGATCCTGCCGGGCCGGGTGGCGGCCGCGCTGCCCGGCGCCGTGCGGCTCCCCGACCTGGCCGGCTGACCGCGCGGGTCGCCCGCCCGCCGGGCCGCCGGCGCGCAGTAGCGTCGGGCCATGCATGCGATGACGATTCCTGAACCCGGCGGGCCCGAGGCGCTGGTCTGGGCCGAGGTGCCGGACCCGGTGCCCGGGGAGGGCGAGGTCCTGGTCGAGGTGGCGGCCACCGCCGTGAACCGCGCCGACCTGCTGCAGCGGCAGGGCTTCTACGACCCGCCGCCCGGCAGCCCGCGCCATCCCGGTCTGGAGTGCGCGGGCCGGATCGCCGCGCTGGGCGCCGGGGTGTCCGGCTGGGCGGTCGGCGACGAGGTCTGCGCGCTGCTGGTCGGCGGCGGCTACGCGGAGAAGGTCGCGGTGCCGGTCGGCCAACTGCTGCCGGTGCCGCCGGGGCTGTCCATGGAACAGGCCGCCGCGCTGCCGGAGGTGGTCTGCACGGTGTGGTCCAACGTCTTCCTCACCGCGCACCTGCGGCCGGGCGAGACGGTGCTGGTGCACGGTGGCGCCAGCGGCATCGGGACGATGGCGATCCAGCTGGCCAAGGCGGTCGGCGCCCGGGTGGCGGTGACGGCGGGCGGTCCGGAGAAGCTGGCCCGCTGCGCGGAGCTGGGCGCCGACGTGCTGATCGACTACCGCGAGCAGGACTTCGTCGAGGTGCTCCGGGAGGCCACCGGCGGCGCCGGGGCGGACGTGATCCTGGACATCATGGGCGCCCGGTACCTGGGGCGGAACGTGGACGCGCTGGCGGTCAACGGGCGGCTGGTGATCATCGGGCTGCAGGGCGGGGTGAACGGCGAGCTGAACCTGAACACCCTGCTGCGCAAGCGCGGCGCGGTGATCGCGACCAATCTGCGCGGAAGGCCGCTGGCCGAGAAGGCGGCGATCGTGGCGGCGGTGCGCGAGCACGTCTGGCCGCTGGTCGCCTCCGGGGTGGTGAAGCCGGTGGTCGACCGGGTGCTGCCGCTGACGGAGGCCGCCGAGGCGCACCGGGTGCTGGAGGCGGGGGCGCAGGTCGGCAAGGTGGTGCTGCGGGCGTAGCGGCCCGGCCCGGGGCCGGCGGGGGTCCGCCTCCCGCCGGTCCGGGCCATCCGACATGCCCGGAATGCCGGGAATGCCGGACTGTGTGACGCTGGACGGGAGCTGTCCCGCCGCCGACCCCGCCCCGCGCGGTCGGCCGTCGCGGAAGGACCTCGACCGTGTTCGCACCTTCGTCCGCGTTCCTCGGGCCGTTGCCCGCAGCACCGCCGCCGTCCTCCGTCCGCCGTGCCGAGTGGCGGGCGCGGCTGCTGGTGGTGGCGGCACTCGGTCTCGCCGTTCCGCTGGTCGTCGCCCCGGTGGCGGTGGCGGCCGTTCCGGAGCCGTCCCTCTCCCCGGAGCCCGCCTCGGCCGCGTCCGGCGCCGTCGGCGGGTCCGCGCTCGTGCCGACCGGTGCGCCCGGGTGGCAGCGGACCGGGCACCTGCGCCCCGGCGTCCCCTGGGCCGAGTGGGAGCAGCGCCGGCAGCGGCACCACCCCGCCTCCGCCCCCGAACGCGCCGGGCGGGTGCCCGAGCAGGCCGCGGAGCAGGGTGTCGAGCAGGCCCCCGGGCAGAGCCCGGAACAACCGGTCGAGCAGGCGCCGGAGCAGCCCGCCGACACCGCGCCGGACCCCGCCGCGGACACCCCGTCCCCGGCCGGGCCCTCCGGGAGCACCGGGAGCGAGACGCTGGCGCTCGGCCGTCCCGGCCCGCTGCTGCCGCCCACCCGGTGGGACGACGCCTCCACCCGCCAGCTCCCGCTCGGCGCGGGCCTCGGCCTGATCGGCTGCGGACTGGGGCTGATCGGCCTGCGGCTGCGGCGCGGCTGACCGCGCGCCCCCTCGCGTGCTCGGCCCCGGTACCCGGGCGGACTGAGTATCCGTACGGATACCGCGGCCCGCCCCCGGGGCGTAGCGTCGTGCCCGGGTGGCCGGGGGCCTCCACCCCGGCAACCCCAGTGAGGGAGAATGTGGTTCATGACGAATCCGATGAACGAGCGCTCGTCGCAGGAGTTCCACCAGGCCATGGGCGGGCAGTCGCAGGACGGCCAGAAGGTGCTGATCGTCGGACCGGACGGGCTGCCGGTGGGCCAGGGGACGGTCGGCATGGGCGGCATGGGCGGCGACGAGGGGGACGGACCGCGTGAACTGCCGGTGACCGAGATGGTCGAGCAGCCCGCCAAGGTCATGCGGATCGGCAGCATGATCAAGCAGCTGCTGGAGGAGGTCCGGGCGGCCCCCCTCGACGAGGCCAGCCGGGCCCGGCTGAAGGACATCCACGCCAGCTCGATCAAGGAGCTGGAGCTCGGTCTGGCCCCCGAGCTGGTCGCCGAGCTGGAGCGGCTGTCGCTGCCGTTCACCGAGGACTCGATCCCGACCGAGGCCGAGCTGCGGATCGCGCAGGCGCAGCTGGTGGGCTGGCTGGAGGGGCTGTTCCACGGCATCCAGACCGCGCTGTTCGCCCAGCAGATGGCGGCCCGGGCGCAGCTGGAGCAGATGCGGCGGGCGCTGCCGCCCGGTCTGCACGGCGGGGACCCGGAGGGTGACGAGCCGGGCGAGGGCCGCGGCATCCGCTCCGGCCCGTACCTGTAGGCCGCAGCCGTACCTCCACGGTCCCGTCGGGACCGTGGGGCACCGGGCGCGACGGGGCGTCGCGGTGCCGCACGCAGTACCGGCCGGTACCCGGTCGCGACCTGGACACAGTGTCGGCCCTGGACCGGTCGGCGTCGTCGCGAGCCGATACCCTGGGCCCCTGTCGCAGGCCGGGCGAGCGCCGCGACAGGGGTCGGGCAGGCCAGCGGGCCGGGCCCGCACACGCACGGACGAGACCGAACGTCACGGTCGCGGCGGCAGGGCCGCGCCGAGGGGGAGCAGAGGACCATGAGCGAGCACGGCAACGCGGCGGTCGAGGGCTACTCCCTGGGCAACGGGCGGTACGTGCTGCAGCGGGTGCTGGGCGAAGGCGGCATGGCCTCGGTGCACCTCGCGTACGACAGCGTGCTGGACCGCCAGGTCGCGCTGAAGAGCATGCACGCCGAGCTGGGCCGGGACGACTCGTTCAAGGAGCGGTTCCGCCGCGAGGCGCAGGCGGTGGCCCGGCTGGAGCACCCCAACATCGTCACGGTGTACGACAGCGGCGAGGACATCGCCCCGGACGGCTCCAGCACCCCGTACATCGTGATGCAGCTGGTCGACGGCAAGGGCCTGCGGGACGCCATCAACGAGGCCGTCGCCCAGCACGGCGCGATCGCGGTCGAGGAGGCGCTGCGGGTCACCGTCGGCGTGCTGAACGCGCTGGAGGCCTCGCACGACATGGGCCTGGTGCACCGCGACATCAAGCCCGGCAACGTGATGTTCGACCGCAAGGGCAACATCAAGGTCATGGACTTCGGCATCGCCCGCGCGCTGGAGAGCGGGGTCACCTCGATGACCCAGACCGGCATGGTGGTCGGCACCCCGCAGTACCTCTCGCCCGAGCAGGCGCTGGGCAAGCCGGTGGACGCCCGCTCCGACATCTACTCGGTCGGCGTGATGCTCTTCGAGATGCTCACCGGCCAACTGGTCTTCGACGGCGACTCGGCCTTCTCGATCGCGTACAAGCACGTCCAGGAGGAGCCGCCGGCGCCGTCCGCGCTCAACCCGCGGCTCAGCCCGGCGGTGGACGAGTTCGTGGCCAAGGCGCTGCGCAAGGACCCCGCGCACCGCTACCCGAGCGCGGCGGCGATGCGCGACGAGGCGGAGCGGCTGATCGGCGCGGCCAAGGGCGGCGGCAGCCCGCTGGCGGCCAGCAACCCGCTGGTGATCACCGACGGGCCGCGTTCGGTGCACGCGGCCGCGCAGGCCCCGCAGACGCCGCGGCCGTTCCCGCAGCCGCAGCCGTTCCAGGCCCCGCCGCCGGCGTTCCAGCAGCCGCACACCCCGCAGCCGTTCCCGCAGCCGCAGCCGTTCCAGACGCCCCCGCCGGCGTTCCAGCAGCCGCACACCCCGCAGCCGTTCCCGCAGCAGCAGGCGCACACCCCGCCCCCGCACCCGATGCCGGCGCCGCCGTTCCAGCCGGCCCCGGCGTCGAACAGCGGCGGCTGCTCGACCGCGCTGGTGATCATCGGCATCATCGTCGGCGTGATCGTGCTGGCGGTCATCATCATCGCGATCGTGGTCAACCGGGCCGAGCGGGACACGGGGTCCACCTCGAACTCGCGGGTCTCCGGCGAGATCTCCACGGTGCTGCGGCTGGACGGTCCGGCCGACCGGAATGGCCTGCTCTGACGGTTTCCGCCCGGATCGCGCGTGCTACAGGCGTCGGCCGGAGACGGTAGCGTTCGGGGATACGAGCGACAGGGCACCGCGATCCGAGCGAAGGCCCGGGGCGAGGAGCGATGGCACAGACGCAGCATCCGGACGACGACGACGGGGCCTGGGCGGCCGGTCCGGCCGGCGGGGCCCCGAGGACGCCCGCGCCCGGGAGCGACGCCGCCACCACCGCGCTCCCGCCGTACGGGGGCCCGGGCCCGCAGACGCCAGGCCGGGGCACCACGGCTCCGCTGGGCACGGTCGGTGACGGCCGCTACCGGCTGACCCACCGGCTCGGCCGGGGCGGCATGGCCGAGGTGCTGGCCGCCCAGGACGTCCGGCTCGGCCGGACCGTGGCGGTGAAGCTGCTCCGCGGCGAACTCGCGCAGGACGAGATCGCCCGGCTGCGCTTCACCAGGGAGGCGCACGCCGTCGCGGCGCTCAACCACCACGCGATCGTCTCGGTGTACGACACCGGCGAGGAGTTCGTCGGCGACGAGTCGACGCCGTACATCGTGATGGAGCTGGTCGAGGGCCGGACCGTCCGCGAGCTGCTGGTGGACGAGGCGGAGCCGCCGGTCGACCAGGCGCTGATCATCATCGCGGGCGTGCTGGAGGCGCTGTCCTACAGCCACCGGCACGGCATCGTGCACCGCGACATCAAGCCGGCCAACGTGATCATCACGAACAGCGGCGCGGTCAAGGTGATGGACTTCGGCATCGCCCGGGCGCTCACCGGCACGGCCTCGACGATGACCCAGACCGGCATGGTCATGGGCACCCCGCAGTACCTCTCCCCGGAGCAGGCGCTGGGCAAGCCGGTCGACCACCGCTCCGACCTGTACGCGGCCGGCTGCATGCTGTACGAACTGCTGACGCTGCGCCCGCCGTTCACCGGTGACACCCCGCTGTCGGTGGTCTACCAGCACGTGCAGGACAACCCGGTGCCGCCCTCGCACGCCAATCCGCGGGTGCCGGCCGGGCTCGACCACCTGGTGCTGCGCTCGCTGGCGAAGAACCCGGACGACCGGTTCCAGGACGCCGACGAGTTCCGCGCGCACATCGAGCACGCGCTGCGCGAGCTGACCGGCGGCACCGGCGGCTGGGCGATCGGCACCGCGGCCACGGCCCTCGGCGGTCTCGGCGGCGCGCTGCCGCCGGTCGGCGTGGACGAGACGGCGGTGCTCGGGTCCGGTGTCCCGGGCGACCCGACGGCGATGCTGCCCTACCAGGTGCCGGGCGGGCCGCACACCCCGTCCGCGGCCTACCCGGCGGCCGGCGGGTCCTACGGGGACGGCGGCTCCGGCGACGGGCACGGCGGCGGCGGGCACGGACGCGGCTCCGGCCGGCGCGGGCCGTGGCGCCTGGTGGCCGGCGTCGTGGCGGTGATCGTCGCGGCCACCACCGGCATCGCGTTGGCGCTCAGCGGCGACGACGAGGGCGGCGGGGGCGGGGGCGGGCAGCCGGGCGACACCACCCCGTCCGCCGGGGTCGTGTCGACGGCGCCGGAGGCCACCACGCCCACTTCCGGTTCGACCGCGACCTCGGCTCCGACCACCCAGGGCTCCAAGCGTCCGCAGCAGCCGCCGGCCGACAACAACAACGGCGGCAACCAGAACCAGCAGCCGAGCCAGCCGACCGGCAAGCACAACACCCCGAGTCCGACGGCGACGCCGACCATGAACGAGACCAAGCCGCCGGCGCCGTCCACGACGCCGACCGGCACGGCCACC